>DATKJN010000763.1:0-2246 GCA_035543655.1 Burkholderiaceae bacterium
CAGCCGATGCGCCAGCGCCGGCGGCAGCAGCAGCGGATCGGGCATCGGCGGCACGCCATGCGGCGCATCGCCATCGCGCAGCACCTGCACGTCGATGTGGCGCGCGCCCGCTGGCGCTCCACCTGCGACCACCAGTTGCTGCGCCGGGTCGCCGGCGACGATCACCACCGGACGCGCGTTGGACCACGACACCGTGCCGGCCGGCGGTACGGCGGGCGTGGCGGGTGCCTGGGGATGGGGCGGCATCGCGGGCGCATCCGCTGCGCCCACCCCGCGCGGCATCGTGCGCATGCGCTCGCTGAAGACGCGCGCCCATTCGCGCATGCGATCGGCGTAGTCGCGCCAGGCTGCGCCGTCGGCGTCGGCCGGGCCCTCGAAGCGGCCGCCGCCGGCCAGCAGACGGCGGGCGGTCTTGCGCTCCGGGTCGAGCAGCCAGGTCTCCTGGGCCACCGGGTCGCGCAGGTAGACGCGCTTGTGCCCATCGAGATCCACTTCCTGGCGCGTGCGGCCGTCGCCGTCGCGGCACAGCCGAGTGACCTGCTTGCGCACGATGCGGTTGCCATCGGCCAGCGGCTGAATGCTTTCGTGCAACGCATCGGCGCAGTACGGCGCACCCTTCACGACGCGCTCGTGTCCCATCTCGTCGGCGATGAAGGCCATCGTGCGCCCGGCCGGGTTGGCGAACACGCGCACGTCCGATCGCGCGTCGGCCTGCGCCGTGACCCGCACGTCGTCGCTTGCGGCCCATTCGGGCGGCGGGCTTTCGATCTCCCAGCGCTGCGCCGCCGCACCTTGCACGGCCGCAACCAACCCTGCCCACATCCACACGCTTCGAACACCCTTCATCACGACCTCCGTCATTCACCGAGCAAGCGCAGCGCGATCACATCGCCCGACGCGTGCATCAACAGCTCTGCGCGCACCGGCTCGGCGGCGCGCGCGGGATCGAACGGCAAGCCGATCGTCGCCAGCCGCTCGCGCGGCAGTTCGGTGGCAACGAGCCACGCCGGCGTGGCTGCATCGGCAGTGAGCTGGCGCCAGCGCTCGGGCCCCACCAATGGCACGAAGCCGCTTGCCGACGGCACGGCCAACGTCTGCGGCAGGGGCGTGGCGGGCAGCGTGAGCAGCAGCAGCGACAAGAGCAAGGCCAGCGCGCACGCGGCGGCGCCCGACCAGGCCAGCGGCGCACGCCATCGGCGCCGTCGCGGCGCTGCGCTGGCGTCCCAGTGGGCGGCGAGGCGATCGCGCAACGCGGCGGGCGGCTGCACCTGGCGCAGGTGCTGCGCCGCATCGCGCAGCAGCACCGACAGTGGCATGGTGCCCGGCCTTCGGGTCAGGTCGTTCATGGTGGACTCTCCTGGGTCGGCGCGCCAAGCCGCGCGGCCAGCCGCTGGCGCCCCCGGTGCAGCCGGGTGCGCAAGGTGTTGAGTTCGCAGCCGGCGATGGCCGCGGCTTGTGTGTACGGACGTTCCTGCAGGTCGACCAGCACCAGCGCCTCGCGTTGCGGCCACGGCAACTCGCGGATCGCGCGCCACAACGCGTCGCGGCCCTGGCGCCGCACCTGCAGATCCTCTGGCGAGGCAGTCCCCCCGGCCGCGTCGCCTTCGGTGGGGTCGTCGTCCAGCGCGTCGAACGCGCCGCGCTTGAGCGCCAGCAGCGCGTGGCGCGCGATGCCCGCGAGGTAGGCGCCGAGCGCGCCGCGCGACGGATCAAAGCCGGTGGGCCGCGACGCCAGCGCCACGAAGGCGTCGTGCGTCGCATCGGCCGCGGCAGCGGCGTCGCCGGCCATCGCCAGTGCGTAGCGGTACACCGCGCCGGCCTCGCGCCGATACAGCGCGTCGAATGCCGCCGCATCGCCGCGCGCCAGCTTGTCCAGCAGCGCGGGCGTGTCGTCGACGCCGGCGCGCGACCAGGGAACGAAGGGCATCATGGATCGAAGGGCTCCGATCGTCCTATTGCGCGCAGGTGGCCGAAAAGTTCCAGCCGAGGCGCGTGTGCAAGCCGGACTGTCGCCCATCGCGACACCTGATCCCGGCAGCGGCGCAGTGCGTCGCCTGCCCACCCCGGCAAGGCCTGCGCTTGCGTACATTGGCCCCAACGCCAGCACCCGAGCCATGTCCACCACCACCCTGCCGCCCTCTGCCACCCGCTGGCAACGCCTTTCAGCCGCCAGCGTGCGCGCCTTCCACGTCTACGCCGGCTGGCTGGTCAGCATCAGCTGGTGGCGCTTCGTGCTGCTGTCGCTG
>DATKJN010000764.1:0-4330 GCA_035543655.1 Burkholderiaceae bacterium
GCGCGGTGGTAGTGGATCAGCTCGGCGCTGCCGTCGGCGAACTCGCGCAGCTTGAGGCGGCCGTGCGGCACGGCGAAAAAGGTGTCGTCCTGCGCGATCAACTGGGCCTCGCCCGACGCCAGTGCGCGAGCGCGTGGCATCACCGCATCGATGCTGGCGATGCGCGCCTTGATCTCGATGTTGCGGGCCACTGGTCAGTGCCCGCGCGGCCGCCCGCAGGGCACTGCGGCCCCCTTGTGGGGCAGCGACAACCGAAGGTTGCGGCGCAGGCTCACATCGCGCAGCGATGTGAAGGCGCGAAGCGCCGGCCGGAGCCAACGCAGCGAGCGTGGGGGCACCACTTTGTTCAGGCTTCCTGCTCGGCGATCTGGCGCAGCGCGCGCTCGAACACCTCGGGCGGCTGACCGCCCGAGATCAGGTGGCGGTCGTTGATGACGATCGCGGGCACCGAATGGATGCCGGCCTCCTGCCACATCGCTTCGGCCGCACGCACCTCATCGGCATAACGGCCGCTTTGCAGCACCTCGCGCGCGGCATCGACATCGAGGCCGACGGCGCCGGCGAGTTCGATCAGCACGTCGTGCGCGCCAGGGTTGCGGCCGTCGCCGTGGTAGGCCTTCAGCAGCGCGTGCTTGAGTTCGCGCTGCTTGCCCTGCATGCCGGCCCAGTGCAACAGCCGGTGCGCATCGAAGGTGTTCCACACGCGTGGCCGCTGGCCGAACGTGAAGCCCACGTCGGCACCGCGCTGCCGGATCGCGGCCTGGTTGCGCGCGATCTGCTCGGGCGTGATGCCGTATTTGTTCGACAGGTACGACACCGTGTCGGCCCCTTCGGCGGGCATCGTCGGGTTCAACTCGAACGGCTGGAAGTGCAACTCGGCGTCCAGGTCGGGTCGCACGCGTTCGAGCGCACGCTCCAATGCGTTCAATCCGACGGCACACCACGGGCACGCCACGTCGGACACGAAGTCGATCTTCAGGGTCTTCATCGGTTCACCGCTTTCGCGCGAGTTTGGGGTCGAGCAGGTCGCGCAGCCCGTCGCCCATCAGGTTGAGGCCGAGCACCGCCAGCACAATGGCCATGCCGGGATACACCGCCAGCATCGGCGCCTGGAACATCTGCGTCTGCGCCTCGTTGAGCATGCGGCCCCAGCTCGGCATCGGCGGCTGCGTGCCCAGGCCCAGGTAGCTCAGCGCCGCCTCGGCAATGATCGCGGTGGCGAACTGGTTGGTGGCCTGCACGATCAGCGCGCTGGCGATGTTGGGCACCACGTGGTGCCAGGTGATCTGCCAGCGGTTCTTGCCGGCGGCGCGCGCGGCCAGCACGTACTCGCGGGCCCAGATCGCGTTGGCGGCGCCGCGCGTGACGCGCGCGAACACCGGGATGTTGAAGATGCCGATCGCGACGATGCCGGTCAGCAGCCCCGGCCCGTAGATCGCGCCCAGCATGATGGCCGACAGCAGCGCAGGAAACGCGAAGGTGAAGTCCGACAGCCGCATCACGCCTTCTTCGACCCAGCCGCCGCGCGCCGAGGCCAGCAGGCCGAGCGCGGCACCGATCGAAAAGCCGATCAGCACCGCGAACACCCCGACCAGGATCGACGCCTGCGCGCCAACCAGCAGCTGCGAGGCGATGTCGCGCCCCAGGCTGTCGGTGCCGAACCAGTGCGCGGCGCTCGAGCCTTGCAGCTTGCTCGGGATGTCGATGTCGGCCGGCGGGTACGGCGACCACATGAGCGACAGCACGGCGGCCGTCAGCAGCAGCAGCGACAGCGTGGCGCCGATGGCGAAACTGGGGTGGCGCAGCGCGCGCGCGGCGAAGTGGTTCTGGGGTGGCGCCCCCACCATCACGGCACTCATGTCAGGCGTCGCTCGGCTTGAGGCGCGGGTCGATCACGGCATACAGGATGTCAACCACGAAATTGACCACCACCACCATCGCCACCAGCAGCAGCACCACGTCGCGCACCACCACGAGGTCGCGGTTGGCGATGGCCTGGAACACCAGGCGCCCGATGCCCGGCAGCACGAACACCTGTTCGACCACCACGGTGCCGCTGATCAGGAACGCGAACTGCAAGCCCAGGATGGTGAGTACCGGAATCATCGCGTTGCGCAGCACGTGTTGCCACAACACGGCGCGCCGGCTCAAGCCCTTGGCGCGCGCGGTGCGCACATAGTCCTCGCGCAAAGTCTCCAGCACCGATGAACGCGTCCAGCGCGCCAGCACCGCGGCCTGCACCACCGCCAGCGCCACGGCGGGCAGCAGCAGCGCGACGAAACCGTCCCACAGGCCACCGCCGGCGTCCTCGGTCCAGCCCGGGAAGCCGCCGGCGCTGACCCATTGCAACTTGACCGCGAACAGCAGGATCAACAGGATCGCGAACCAGAAGCTCGGCACCGCGATGCCGAGCTGGCTCAAGCCCATCACGCCGACGTCGCCCGCCTTGTTCTGGCGCGCCGCCGCGAAGACGCCGGCGGAGATGCCGATCACCACCGTGAACACCATCGCCATCACCGCCAGCGGCAGGGTGACCTGCAGGCGCTCGGCGATCAGCGCGGCGGTGGGCGTGTCGTAGGAATGGCTCTGCGCAGTGCGCCCTTGCAGCAGACCGCCGATCCAGTCGGTGTAGCGCACCATCGCCGGGCGGTCGAGACCGAGCCTTTTCTCCAGAGCCGCCAGCGATTCCGGTGTCGCGGTGTCGCCGAGGATCACCTGCGCCACGTTGCCCGGCAGCAGGTCGAGCACCGCGAACACCAGCACCGAGGCCACCAGCAGCGTGGCGACGAAAGTCGCAAAGCGCTTGAACAGGAAGACGCTCATGCGCCCTGCCGCTTGACGCCAGACAAAGCGGAGCGAGCGCCGTGCTGCGCGCGCACGACACCGGGCGCGACACGAGGCACAAGACCGGACATGCGGACTATCATGCCCCAAACACGAGCGCGGGCCGCGGTGAACGGCCTTTCGTTGCGGAGAGCCCATGCAATCGATCGACTTCGACACCCGGGCGGTGTTCATCGCAGGGAACTGGCAGAGTGCATCGTTCGGGCGCACGTTGCCGCTGATCAATCCGTCCGATGGCAGCGAGCTGACGCAGATCGCGCGCGGCAGCCCAGCCGAGATCGACGCCGCGGTCTACGCGGCGCAGGCCGCACTCGAAGGCCCGTGGCGCACGCTGAGCGCGGCCGAACGCGGCCGCATCCTGCTGCGCATGAGTGCGCGCGTGACCGAGCTGGCCGACGTGCTGGCGCGCATGGAAGCACTCGATGTCGGCAAGCCGGTGAAGCAGGGCCTGGCCGATGCGCACGCGCTGGCGCGCTACCTGGAGTTCTATGGGGGCGCCGCCGACAAGGTGACGGGCGAGACGATCCCGTTCACGCACGGCTACACCGCGCTCACGCTGCGCGAACCGCATGGCGTGACCGGCCACATCGTGCCGTGGAACTACCCGATGCAGATCATCGGCCGTTCGGTCGGCGCCGCGCTGGCGATGGGCAATGCGTGCGTGCTGAAACCTGCCGAGGAAGCCTGCCTCACCGCGCTCGCGTTCGCGCGCATCGCACACGACTGCGGCCTGCCCGCCGGCGTGCTCAACGTGGTGCCGGGTCTCGGCGAAGAGGCCGGCGCGGCGCTGGCGCGCCATCACGGCGTGCAGCACCTGTCGTTCACCGGCTCGGTGGCGGTGGGCCAGCAGGTGCAGGCGGCAGCGGCGAAGAACGCGGTGCCGGTCACGCTCGAACTCGGCGGCAAGAGCCCGCAGGTGGTGTTCGCCGACGCCGACCTCGACGCCGCGCTGCCGTTCCTGGTCAACGCCGGCGTGCAGAACGCCGGGCAGACCTGCTCGGCCGCCTCGCGCATCCTGGTGCAGGCCGACATCTTCGACGACGTGGTCGCGCGCATGGCCGAGCGCTACAAGAAGCTGGTGGTCGGCCCGGCGATCAACGACCCCGACGTCGGCCCGCTGATCTCGGCGCGCCAGCGCGACCTGGTGCAGAGCTACCTGAGCGTGGCGCGCGACAGCGGCCTGCGGGTGGCGGCGCAGGCCGAGCTCAGGAGCGACCTGCCGCGCAACGGCTGCTACGTGGCGCCCACGCTGCTGGCGCCGGTGCGCAACGACCACCGACTGGCGCAGGAAGAGATCTTCGGCCCGGTGCAGGTCGTGATCTCGTTCGACGACGAGGCCGATGCGATCGCGCAGGCCAACGGCACCGCCTTCGGACTGGTGGCCGGCGTGTGGACGCGCGACGGCAGCCGCGCGCTGCGCGTGGCGCGGCAGCTCAAGTGCGGCCAGGTGTTCGTCAACAACTACGGCGCCGGCGGCGGTGTCGAG
>DATKJN010000765.1:0-2524 GCA_035543655.1 Burkholderiaceae bacterium
CGCCGCGTTCGAGCAGCTGCTGCGCGAAGCGGATGACGAACTGCGCGCGCACGGCACGGCCGATCGCACGGCAACGACGCCGGCCGGCACGGGCGACCCACAACGTTGGTGCCTGTCCGACCACGTGGCCATGTTGCGCTCGGCGGGCCAGGATGCGCGCGCCGCGGCCGCATGCGAGCTGTCCACGCGCGACGCGCTCGATGCGCCGGCACTGCGCCTGCTGGCGGTGGCGCGCACCTGCGAGCAACTTGCCTGGCAGCCGGAGTTCGGATTCCTGTACCACCGCAAGCGCCACCTGTTCCACATTGGCTACCGGGTGGCCGAGCAAGAGCTCGACGCGGGCTTCTATGACTTGCTGGCCTCGGAGTCGCGCTTGACCAGCCTGTTGGCCATCGCCAAAGGCGACGTGCCGGTCAGCCATTGGGGTTCGTTGGGCCGTCTGTTCTTCGCCGTCGGCGCGCGGGCCGGCCTGCGTTCGTGGTCGGGCTCGATGTTCGAGTACCTGATGCCGGGTCTGGTGCTCGACGAGCCGCACGGCAGCGTGTTGCGCGACGCCAGCCGCGCCGCGCTCGATGAGCCGCACGGCAGTGTGCTGCGCGACGCCAGCCGCGCCGCAATCGACGAGCAGTGCGCCTTTGCTCGTGCGCAACACGTGCCGTGGGGCATCTCGGAGTCGGCCTATGCCGGCAGCGACCACACGCTGGCCTATCAGTACGCGCCGCAGGGTGTGCCCAGACTGGCACTGCGCCGCACGCCGATCGACGAACTGGTGGTCGCACCGTATGCCACTGCGCTGGCGGCGCAGATCGCACCGCACCTTGCGTGCTCGAACTTCGCGGCGCTCGAAGCGCTGGTGCCGCGTGGGCAGTATGGCTTCATCGAGGCACTCGACTTCTCGCCCGCGCGACAGGTCGTTGCCGATGTGTTCACGCCGGTGTTCACCTACATGGCACACCACCAGGGCATGACCATCGTCGCACTGGCCAATGTGTTGCTCGATGGCGTCGCGCAACGCTGGGGCATGGCCGATCCGCACATCGAGGCCGTGTCGTCACTGCTGCACGAGCGCGCGCCGCGGGCGGTGTCCACGCTGTACGAACCACCTCCGGGCCCACCGCCACAGGCCCTGCAACGGCGAGCACCCGGTCTGTTGCGCGAGGTGATGCCCGGATCGACGGCGCTGGAGCCCACGCACGTGCTGTCCAACGGCCGCTACAGCGTGTCGCTGCGCGCCAACGGCGCCGGCACCAGCCGCTGGGGCACGGTGGGCATCACACGTTGGCGCGACGATGCATTGCGCGACGCCCATGGCAGCTTCTTCTACCTGCGCTGGGACCAGCAGCCACGGCCGGTGTCGATCACGCAGCACCCCGCGCCCGATCCGGCCGCCCACTACAAGAGCCTGTTCCACGCCGACCGCGTGTGTTTCGACGCCGCCTGGACCGATGTGCAGGCGCATACCACGGTGTGGGTCAGCCCGGAGGACGACATCGAGTTCCGGCAGGTCGAACTGCGCAACCTGAGCGAGCGCACGCTCGACATCGAATTGATGTCGGCGTTCGAGCTGACGCTGGCCGACGCGCGCGCCGACGAAGCCCACCCGGCGTTCTCCAACTTGTTCGTCAGTGCACGGTGGCAGGCCGAGCAGCAGGCGCTTCTGTTCGAACGCAAGCCGCGCCTGGCCAACGAGCGCGGGATGCACGTCGCTCATTTCGTGACCGGCGCCGAATCGCAGGTGTTGGACGTGCGCGTGCAGGCCAACCGGCAACACTGGCAGGGCCGCAACCGCAGCGCCAGCGCACCGCTGGCCTCATTCCAGGCACCCCCCACCGCGCCAGAGGGCGCGGCGGCCGCCCCGTCGCTCGAAACCGGCCTCGACCCGGTGTGCGCGCTGGCCGTACGGCTGCGCATCGCGCCCAACGCCAGGGCGCAGTTGACGTTCGCGACCGCTGCGGCGGACACCGGCACGGCCCTCCACACGATGGTCGACAAGTATCGCCAGCCCAGCCACGTGCAGCGTTCATCGCTGATGTCGGCCACGCTGACCGGCATTCGCCTGCGCGCACTGCGCATCAGCGCCGAGAACCTGGCCGCCGTACAGACCTTGACCACGGCGTTGCTGCTGTGCCTGACGCGACCACAGGGCAACTCGATCGTTGCCGAAGGCGAAGCGCCGGATGTGTGCGACCGGCGCCTGCTGTGGCGCTTCGGCATCTCGGGTGATCGGCCGCTGGTGCTGGTCTCGGCTGGCGTGACGCAGAGCCTGGGACTGCTGCGGTCGTTGGCGCAGGCGCTGCGCTGGTGGTCATGGGGCGGCGTGGCCTGCGACCTGGTGGTGGTGACCACCGAGGTGGTGTCGTATCAAATGCCGCTGCAGCGAGAGACCGCCGTGTTGCGCGATCGCCATGTGGCCGAGGTGGCGTCGTTGCCCGGACCCGTCACCACGGGCTTTCATCTGCTGCGCGCCGCCGACCTGTCGGTCGATGAGTTGAGCACGTTGCGCAGCCTGGCGCGACTGCGTCTG
>DATKJN010000766.1:0-4418 GCA_035543655.1 Burkholderiaceae bacterium
GGAATCAGATCGGCAGGTTGGCGACCCGACAAGTTCATGATGACTGCTTGCGGCTGTGCGGTTGCAAGGTCGCGGCCGACCTGTGCCGCGTTGCTGCCGTCGCCCTTGACCGCGCCCGCGGCGACGGGTTTGGCTTGCACCGCCTCCAAGGCCTTGGTCACCAAGGTGAGCGCTTCGGCGCCGCCCGGGTTGTCCATGTGTGCGACAGCGATCTTCTTGATGCCGATCGTGTCGAGCTGACGGACCAGGACTTCGGCCTCGCGCCCGGTGCTTGCGCGCACAAAGAAGGCATGGTTGCGCGCCTTCTCGCGTGCTGAATCGGCAACGGCGAAGCCGCCGACCGACGCGCACCCGTGCTCTTGCAGAAGCTTGGCGGCGGCTGCGGTCGTGCCGGAGCCGACGCAGCCGAACATCGCAACCACGCCTTGTTCGTCGAGCAGCTTCTTGTAGTTGGCAATGGCGTTTGGCGGGGCCAACTCGTCATCCAACGTCACCACTCTGATCTTGCGACCGTGCACGCCGCCTTGCGCGTTGACCGCATCGAAGGCCAGTTGCGCGCCGGCATTCAGCGCCTTGATCGGCACGCCCAGCGGGCCTGAAATGATGGCGCTCTGCCCGAGCACCACTTCAGACAACGAAACGCTCGGTTCAGTCGCCGACAGCGCAGATGTGCTCAGCCCGAAGGCCCCCAGGGTACCCAGTGCATCTCGACGTCGCATGGTGTCAGCCCTCCGGTAGAACGCCGGTCGCGCCGGCTGAGGGCATTCTGATGCTGCGTCGTTGCAGATGGATCAATCCCGCTTGTGGCGCCGCATGAGCGTGAGATCGGTATCGGAAGTAGTTTGCAGACCGAGCGAATAGGCAACTCGGCGAACTCAATCGTGTCGCACTGGATGAGTCGCGCGTTGGCGGATGCTGGCCCGGGGCTTCAGACCCTGCCCGTGTCGTGGCGGCAGTGCGACCAATCGAGGCCATCGACAGCAACCGCGCCAGACCGTTCACCCGGTCGAGCTCAAGAGGACCGCAGCGGATCGCCAGCAGGCTGCTACCGGTAGTCCACTGGGTCGGCGTACGCCGGCTCTTCGCGCATCGCCCAGTAGGCATCGCGCAGGCGCGTCGTGACGGGCCCCGGAAACTGCTTGACCGGCCGGCCATCGATCCTGGCGATCGGCAGGATGCCGCCGCCGGTGGAGGTGAGGAACACCTCGTCGGCGCTGCGCACCGCATCGGCCGGCAGCGGTGCGATGCGCAGCGGGATGTCCAGCCGCTGGCACAGCTCGATCGCGGTGCGGCGTGAGATGCCTTCGAGCACGCCGCGATCGGCGGTGTGCACCACGCCACCTTGCACGATGAACACATTGAACCCCGGGCCCTCGGTAACGTTGCCGTGTGCGTCGACGACGCAGCTGGTGTCGTGGCCGCGCTCGTAGGCGTCGAACATCGACTGCACCAGGTCGATCCAGTGGTAGTTCTTGACGCGCGGGTCGACCGATTCGGGCCCGATGCGCTGGCGCTCGCTGATGTGCAGATCGATCCCGGCCTGCTGCTTGTCCGGCGGTGCGATCCACACATAGGGCAGGGCGTAGGCATAGAAGCGGTTGGTCGCCAGCCGCGGGTCGCGCGCGCCGCGCGGCGGCACGCCGCGTGTGCACACCATCGCCACGTAGGCTTCCTTCAGGCCCGCCGCGCGCACGCAGCCGTGCAGGATCTGGCGCAGCTCGTCGCGCGTGTACGGGATCTGCAGGCGCAGCGTCTGCAGGCTGGCGAAAAAGCGATCCATGTGCGCGTCGAGGCGAAAGAACGCGCCGTTCCACGCACTGGCCACGTCGTAAGTGGCGTCCGAGCGCGTGAAGCCCCAGTCGAACAGCGAAATCTTGCCTTCCGACAGCGGCGCATAGGCGCCGTCGGTGAAGACGGCACCGCCGTCGAACTGGCCCACGGGCGGCTGGGGTGGAATGGCCATGGCAAGAATCTCCGGATGCACGCGGCCTCGCCACTGTAGCGGCAGTGCACAAATCCCCTTCGCCGGGCGCGTGCGCCGTGCGGTTTGTGGCGCGAGGCCACTGCACCGGTGCACACCCGCGTCGATAACAAGGTACAGGTCACCTCCATGGACTTCACGCTGCTATTGGGCCGCTGGGCCGACCCCGTGCTGACCACCGATCCGGCGCAGCGCGTGCGGCTGGCCATGTGCTTCAACGCCGCGGTCTACTACGTGATCTATTGCGTGCTGCTGGGGGCGCAGATCGCGATCGGCTTCGCCCATCCGGTGCTGGCAGGGTCGCTGATCGCGGCCGAGTTGATCACCGCCGCCGGCTTCTACGCCTTCATTCGGGCCGGCCACAACCAGCGCTTCGCCAGCGATCCGTCGATGGTGCGCGTGCAGCTCGCGATGGGCTCGCTGTTCACGTTGTGGGCGTTCGCCGCCGTGGGGCCGGGTTCGTCGGCGATCCTGATGGTGGTGGCGAGCCAGGTGGTCTACACGATGTTTGCGTTGCCGCCGCGCCAGGTGAACATCATGATCGGCCTGACGCTGTTGGGACTCGGCATCACGATGGCGGTCTGCCACGCTCTGGATCCGGTGCGCTATCCAGGCGACGTGCAGGCGATGTCGTTCCTCTATGCCTGCCTGGTGTACCCGCTGATCGGCAGCCTGGCGACCCGCCTCACGTCGATCAGCGAGAAGCTGCGCGCCAACCGGCGCGAGCTGCAGGAGGCATTGGCGCAAGTCAAGGAGCTGGCCACGCGCGACGACCTCACGCGCACCTACAACCGGCGCCACATGACCGAGCTGCTGCAGTTGGAGCAGCGCCAGCACCAGCGCAGCGGCGCGCCGATGTGCCTGGCGCTGATGGACATCGACTGGTTCAAGAGCGTGAACGACCGCCACGGCCACCAGGCCGGCGACGAGGTGCTCAAGCGCTTCGCGCACGTGGCCCAGGAGTCGCTGCGCACCACCGACCTGCTGGCGCGCTGGGGCGGAGAGGAGTTCTTGGTGGCGTTCGTCGACACCGATGCCGATGCCGCGCTGCTGGCGCTGCAGCGCCTGCAGAGCCGGATGCAGGCCACACCGTTCGACGACATCGCGCCGGACCTGCGCCTGTCGTTCTCAGGCGGCGTGACGCGGCTGAAGCAAGACGACGCGCTCGATGTCGCCATCGAGCGCGCCGATCAGGCGATGTACCGGGCCAAGACGCAGGGCCGGTGCCGCTGCGTCGTGGCGTGACGGGTCAGCGGCCCGCGCCTTGCAGGCCGGGGCGGCCGCCCTTGCGATCGCTGCTCAGACGTTGGATCGTCAGGTCGGTGCCGATCATCAGCGCGACGCCGAGGGCGATGGTGAGCACCAGCGCCGGCAGGTCGCTCGGGCGCAGCAGGTCGGGCAGGTAGGCCTTGCGGTTGGCGGTGGTGCAAATCACCGAAGCGGCGGCCATGCCGGTGTAGTGCATCGTGCAGACTGCGGTGGCCATCACCTGCGCCGCCACGGCGCGATGCCAGCGCTTGCGCAGGTTGCATGCCAGCCACAGCGCGACCGTGGCTGCGACCATCGCGATCACCGCCGACAGGCCCACCGTCGGCCAATCCCACTCGAAGAAGCCGTAGAAGCGCATCGAATACATGCCGAGGTAGTGCATGACCGTGACGCCGATGCCGGCGATCGGTCCGGCGACGAGCAGCCGCTTCAGCGACGCATCGCGTGCCACGTAGCCGAGCGCCAGCGCCGACACGACGATCGCGGCCACCAGCGACAGCATGGTCTCGAACAGGCGGTAGCCGACGCCGAGATCGACCTTCCACGCAATCATGCCGATGAAGTGCATCGACCAGATGCCCACGCCACCCAGCGCCACGCCGGCGAGGATGACGTTGAAGCGATCGACCTCGCCATCGGGCTTGCGTGCGCGCCCGATCGCCGACAGCGCGGTGAACGCGCCAACTGCCGACACCACCCACGACAGGATCACCATCGCGAGGTCGTACGACACGGGTAACAGCTCTGGCTTCATTGCACTTCTCCCTGATCGCTGCGGCCCGCGCTCCGTGCGCCGGCCGATCTGTGCGTTGTTTCAGGGCGCGACTCTACGAACATGGCGTCGTGCCGGTCCCCCGCGTGCGCGGGGTTTGTTGCAGCGCCACAGACAGCCCCCGTGCAGACTTCACGGCCGCTACGTCAAGAAGCCACCGCGTGCAGCGTGGCGTTGGTCGTTGTCGTTACCGAGGGTGTCGTGTGTTCGATCAGCACCGAGTCGCCAAACTCGTGTGTCAGATAGCCTTGCTCGGCCAGCGCACGGTCGGCGCGCCGCAGCACCGCGCCAGCCACGAACGCACGCAGCAACTCGTGATGGCTCGACCCGGGCTCGTGTGCGCCGCTGACGATCGCATCCACCACGCGCAGGCGTGTGGCGCGGCCGATGCGCTGG
>DATKJN010000767.1:0-6964 GCA_035543655.1 Burkholderiaceae bacterium
TGGCACTATCCGGGACTCGACGGGCAGCCGCTCTCATCTGCCATCTTCGGTGATTACACTTCGCTCGTTTACCTGACGCCGATCCTCGGCGGGATCATCGCGGACAAGCTGACCGGACGGCGGAGCGCGCTGATTGCCGGCGCGCTGATGATCACCTTCTTGGCGCCGGCGTCGAGGTGCGCCTGCGTCTTGGCCTTGCTCGTGAACAGGCCTGTGCACTCGTGCACCACGTCGACAGCGAGCGCCTTCCAGGGCAGCTCGGCCGGGTTGCGCACCGCCAGCACCTTGATGCGATCGCCATTGATCACCAGCGAGTCGCCCTCAACGCTGACCGTGCCGGGAAAGCGGCCGTGCGCGGTGTCGTACTTCGTCAGGTGCGCGTTGGTCGCCACGTCACCGAGGTCGTTCACGGCGACGATCTGCACGTCCTTGCGGCCCGACTCGTACAGCGCGCGCAGGACGTTGCGCCCGATGCGGCCGTAGCCGTTGATGGCAACTTTGATGGTCATGGTTCGAACCTCCAATCAATGAAACGAATTCGTCGGCCGCTGGTGGTCATCGCTGCAGCACCGAACGCACGGTGTCGGCCACGTTGGCGGCCGTGAAGCCGAAGTGCTTGAACAGCACGCCGCCGGGTGCGCTCTCGCCGTAGCGGTCGATGCCGACCACGGCGGCGCAGCCGTACTTCCACCAGCCGTCGGTGACGCCGGCCTCGACCGCGATGCGCGGCACACCGTCGGGCAACACCTGCGTCTTGTAGGCCCTGTCCTGGCGGTCGAAGACGGTGGTCGACGGCATCGACACCACGCGCACCGCCACGCCTTCTTTGGCCAGCTCGGCCTGCGCGTGCAGCGCCAGCTGCAGCTCCGAGCCGGTGGCCACGATCACCGCCTGCAGCTTCTTCTTCACGCCGACCTCGGTCGGCTCGGCGAGCACATAGGCACCGCGCCGGATGGCGTCGAGCGACGCCTTTGGCGCATAGGGCAGGTTTTGCCGCGACAGCAGCAGCGCGCTCGGGCGCTGAGTCGACTCGATCGCTGCGCGCCACGCGACCAGCGTCTCGGCGGTGTCGGCCGGACGCCAGACATCGAGCCCCGGGATCAATCGCAGCGACGCCGCGTGCTCCACGCTCTGGTGCGTGGGGCCGTCTTCGCCGAGCCCGATCGAATCGTGCGTGAACACGTGGATCACGCGCCGCTGCATCAACGCGGCCATGCGGATTGCGTTGCGGCTGTAGTCGCTGAAGGTGAGGAAGGTGCCGCCGTACGGGATGAAGCCGCCGTGCAGCGCGATGCCGTTCATCACCGCGGCCATGCCGAACTCGCGCACGCCGTAGTTGATGTGGCGGCCCTCGTTGGGTGCGCCTTCGTCGTCGAAACGCAGTGCCGGCGTGCTCGATGTGTTGGTGAGGTTCGAGCCCGTGAGGTCGGCCGAGCCGCCGAGCAACTCTGGCAAAGCCTTGGTGAACGCCTCGAGCGCGAGCTGGCTGGCCTTTCGCGTGGCCACGGTCTCGGCCTTGGCATGGGCATCGGCCAGCACCTGCTGGGCGAGCGCGTCGAACGACGCGGGCAGCTCGCCGCCGCAGCGGCGCAGCAGCTCGCCGGCGAGCTCCGGGTGCGCCGCACGATATCTGGCGAAGCGCTCGTTCCAGCGGGTCTGTGCCAGGCGGCCTGCGGCGCGCGCGTCCCACAGATCGGTGGCGGCCTTCGGCAGCTCGAACGCGCCGTGCTCCCAATTCAACGCCTTGCGCGTCGCCGCCACTTCGTCGGCACCCAGCGGCTCGCCATGCGCCTTGGCCGTGCCGGCGCGTGTCGGCGCGCCCTTGCCGATGGTGGTGCGGCAGACGATCAGCGTGGGCTGGTGCTGCGAGTCGGCGGCCTGCGCCAGTGCGCCGTCGACCGCGTTCACGTCGTGCCCATCGATCGGACCGATCACGCGCCAGCCATAGCCGGTGAAGCGCTGGCGCACGTCGTCGGCATACCAGGGCTTGACCGGGCCGTCGATCGAGATGCCGTTGTCGTCGTACAGCGCGATCAGCTTGTTGAGCTTCCACACGCCGGCCAATGCGCTGGCCTCGTGGCTGATGCCTTCCATCAGGCAGCCATCGCCGACGACCACGTACGTGCGATGGTCGACGATGGCATGCCCTGGGCGGTTGAAGCGTGCGGCGAGCAGCTTCTCGGCCAAGGCCATGCCCACCGCGTTGGCCAGGCCCTGGCCCAACGGGCCGGTGGTGGTCTCCACGCCGGGCGTGATGCCCACCTCGGGGTGGCCCGGGGTCTTGCTGTGCAACTGGCGGAAGTTGCGCAACTCGCCGATCGCCAAGTCATAGCCGGTGAGGTGCAGCAGTGCGTACAGCAGCATCGAGCCGTGGCCATTGCTCAGCACGAAGCGGTCGCGATCGATCCATGACGGGTCGAGCGGGTTGTGCTTCAGGTGCCGGCCCCACAACGCCACCGCGGCTTCGGCCAGCCCCATCGGTGCCCCCGGATGGCCCGAGTTGGCTTGCTGCACGGCGTCCATCGCCAGCGCACGAATGGCATCGGCCATCAATCGGGAGTCTTGGGGGTCGGTGCCTGGCATGGGTGGGATGCGCAAGGCCTTCTGGCAAGCGAAGGCGTGGTCACGAAGGGGGAAGTTCGGATTCTACCGAGGCACCCTTTCACGGCCGGGCCGCGTGGTCACCTCACACCCGGGGCCACGCACGAAGCGCGCGCATACACTGCGCCGCGATGGCCGAATCCAACCTGAAGGCGTTGATCCTCGCGGCCGGCCGCGGCGTGCGCATGCGGCCGCTCACCGACCACACGCCCAAGCCGTTGCTCACCGTCCGCGGCAAGGCGCTGATCGAGTGGCACCTGCTGGCTCTGGCCCGCGCCGGCGTGCGCGACGTGGTGGTCAACACCGCATGGTTGGAGCAGCAGTTTCCGGCCGCACTCGGTGACGGCGCCCGCTTCGGATTGCGCATCGCGTATTCGATGGAAGGGCGCGATCACGGCGGCGCGCTGGAAACCGCAGGCGGCATCGCCAAGGCACTGCCGCTGCTGGCCAACCACGATGAGGATTGTTTCTGGGTGGTGTCGGGCGACGTGCTGCTCGGAGCCTTTGCGTTCGACGCCGGCGTGGCGCAACGGTTTGCGTCGAGCCGCCGCTGGGCGCACTTGTGGCTGGCGCCGAACGCGCCGCACCACCCGCAAGGCGACTTTGGCATCGACGCCGAAGGGTGTGCGGTGTCCGATGCGCCGCAGCGTCGCACCTGGGCCAGCGTGGGCTTGTTTCGCGCCGCCATGTTCAAGGGTGTCGCGGTGGGCACCCAGCTGCCGCTGCGCCCGCTGCTGGAACGCGGCATCGCCGAGCGCCGCATCAGCGCCGAGCCGTGGGACGGCGAGTGGACCGATGTCGGCACGCCGGAGCGGCTGCAGGCGCTGAACGCCTGAACAGCGCGCGCCCAGGCTCAGCCGTCGCGCAGCGCCTCGAGCGCCTCGCCCACGCGCTGCATCGCCGACTCGATGCCGAGCAACTCCGCATTGCTGACCCGCGAGGCCATCGCCTGCACCACGTCGGCCTGCACGGCCATCGTCTTCTTGGCCATCGCCTCGCCGCTGCGCGTGAGGCGCAGGCGTCGCACGCGGGCATCGGCCGGGTCGACCTCGCGGTGCAGCCAGCCGCGCCGCTCGAGCGCCACGACCAGTGCGCTGACGTGGCTCTTGGCCGTGAAGCAGCGCGCCGCCAACGCCTGCTGGCTCAACCCGGGCTCGCTGGCCACGTTGGCCAGCACCTCGTGTTCGGCGATGCGCACGTTGAGCGGCGCCAGCCGCAGCGCCATGACCTCGTCACACAGCAGGTAGGTGCGCACCACCGCGAGCCAGGTGCGCACCGCGCTCGGCTGCGCGCCGGTGGGCACCGGCCGCGGCGTGGCAGCGCGCGCGCGCGTGGACAACGAACGATTCACGGCCGGCATTCGCTTCACCCCTCTTGACCAATTGGTTCGGTCGCGAACTATACTGTTCACAACCGAACCAATTATCGGCGAACCATGAACCTGTACCTTCGACTGCTGTGGGCTTTGTTGCGCTGCTGGCGCCTGCCGGCGTTGCAGCCCGCCGACACGCTGGAACGCACGTTCCGCGTGCTGCCGAACGACCTCGACATCAACGGGCACATGAACAACGGCCGCTACCTGACGGTGATCGATCTGATGCTGATCGAGTTCTTCGTGCGCACCGGCTTCGCCCGCGTGATGCTGCGCGAGGGCTGGCGGCCGATGTCGGGCGGCGCGATCATCAGTTACCGCAAGGGACTGCAGCCGCTGCAGCGCTACCGCGTGCGTTTCGCGCTCGCCGGCAGCGACGCGGCGTGGAACTACATGCGCTTTCACTTCCTTCGCGAGGACGGCACGCTGTGCGCCACCGGCTACATGAAGGGCGCCGCGGTCGCGCGCGGTGGCCTGGTGGCCAATGCGGACAGTTACGCGCGCCTCGGCGTGGCCCACGCGCCGCCACCGCTGCCCGACGCGGTCAACCACTGGCTCGCGGCCGAGCGTCGCGCGATGGCCGACGCGGTGGGCTGATCGGTCAGCGGCGGCGCAATGCAGCCGCCACCGCCGCGGCCGCGCGCACGCCGTGCGTGTAGGCCTCCTCGAACACCGAATACGCCGACAGGTCGGCGTGCGCGAACTGCACGCGTCCGGCGAGCGACGCCAGCGCGCCCAGCGCCGGGTCGCCGCGGGCGCCGGGCACCGGCACGCGCATCGCATGGCCATAGCGCATCAACTCGATGCGCTGCGCTTTGCCCGGCAGATCGGGATGCGCCACCGCCAGGTCGTCGATCACGCGCCGCGCCCAGGGCCGCCAGTCGTCGCCGAGCAGCGTTGCGCGCTCGGCCGACGGCAGGGCCCAATAAGCCGTGAGCACCGTGGCTTGGGCATTGGCACGCAGGCTCTGATGCTGCGCCGACACGTAGCCGAGCGACGGCGCACCGTAGCGCACGTTGTCCCACGCCGGCGGCGCGCCGATCGCACGGTCGAGCAGCGGGGCGCGCAATTGCAGGTTGGCGACCAGCCAGGGCGCGTAACGCACTGAAGCCGCTGCGACATCCAAGGCCGGCACCGCCGCGCGCAACAACCGCCGCGCGATGAACAACGGCACCGCCAGCACAACCGCCCGGGCATCGAACGCCACCGCTTGTTGTGCCTGCTCGTCGAAGGCGAGCACCTGCACGCCATGCCGTTCTTCATTCACCTGCAGCACCGTGTGGGCGCTGTGCACCCGTGTGCGCAGCGGCTCGACGATGCGCTCGACCAGCCAGGCGTTGCCCTCGGGCCAGGTGAAGACCGGCTCGCGCTCGACCGTGTCGTCGCCGGGCGCCGAAAAACCATGGCGGCTGGCGAAGTAGTGCAGGCCGGCCCAGGCCGAGACCTCGCTCACGCCGGCGCCGTAGTCGTCGCGGCAGGCGTAGTCGAGCATCCACAACAACTGCGCGTTGTCGAAACCGTGTTGCGCGAGCCATGACTCAAACGGCACCGCATCGAGCGCACGATGGCCATCGGTCCAAGCCGCACGTTGCGTCGGCAGCGCGAATGCGAGTTCGCGTTGCACGCGATCGACCTCACGCGCGAACGCGCGGTACTGCTGCCACGTGCGCGAGCCCGGCTCGGCAGGCGGCAGCAGGCCGTCATGCCAGGCACCCTCGAAGAACAGACGCTCCTGCGGGCTGTGGCACAGGTGGCGTTCTTCGGCCACCGTGCGCCCGGCGGCGTGGCGCAGCAAGCCGAGATCGAACAGCAGCTCGCTGACTTCGTGCGCGTCGGGCCCCGGCACCGGCAAGTAGTGCGCGCCGAGCGGGCAGCGCGAGCCGCCCAGCGCATGGCCGCGGCTGTTGCCGCCCACACGGTCTTCCAGCTCGAGCAGCACGAAGTCGCCGATGCCGCGGCGCTCCAGAGCCCGCGCGCACGCCAGCCCAGCGACGCCGACGCCGACGATGACCACATCGGTGCGATGGCGCGCGGCGGCGACCGGCGTCGCGCCATCGCGCACGCGGTGGCCACGCAGGTGCGACCCACCGAGCCATGCGCCGTCAAAGTCGATCCGGTCGTCGCGCGCACAGCCACCCAGCGCACCCGCCAGCCATGGCACACCGACGCCGGCGACCAGCGCCGCGCGGCGCGTTATTGATGCGCCTTGCCCCATTCTTCCTCGAAGGTGTGCACCAGCACCTGGTTCGACAGCCGGTTCGGCTGCGTGGGCACCCGCGACATGTCGGGCGGGAACTGCAGCAACGCCGGAATGCCGTCGACGGTGAGGAAGCGCAGGCCGGGCGGCAATCCGCGCGGCGGCGTCCAGGGCCGCCGACCCATCAGCACGAAGCCCCATTCGCCGAAGCTCGGCACGTGCGCGTGGTAGGGCGTGGCCGTGAGGCCGACCGCCTCGATCGTGCTCACCACCGTCCAATAGCTGCGCCGAGCCAGCAGCGGCGACGTGGTCTGCACCACCGCGAAGCCGCCGGCCGCTAAGTGGCGATCGACCCGCTCGTAGAAGCTGGTGGTGTACAGCTTGCCGAGCGAGAAGTTGGTCGGATCGGGAAAGTCGATCACGATGGCGTCGAACATCTCGTCGTTCGAATCGAGCCAGGTGAAGGCATCGGCCTGCACGATCGTGAGCTTGGGCGAGCGCAGCGCGTGGTCGTTCAACGGCGCCAGCCCGTCCCGGTCGCGGAACAGGCGCACGATGTGCGGATCGAGCTCGACGAGCACGACCCGCTCGACGCCCGGGTGCTTCAACACCTCGCGCACTGCCAGCCCATCGCCGCCCCCCAGCACCAGCACCTTGCGCGGCGCGCCCTGCGCCGCCAGCGCGGGATGCACCAGCGCCTCGTGGTAGCGGTATTCGTCGCGCGAGTGGAACTGCAGGTTGCCGTTCAGGTACAGCCGCACGCCGGTGGGCCCGGAGGTGACGACGATGCGTTG
>DATKJN010000768.1:0-2291 GCA_035543655.1 Burkholderiaceae bacterium
GGACACACGTCGTGGCAGGCCAGCAGCGACATGCAGCCGAACACCCCGTCGTCGTCGCCGACCAGCTCGTAGTAGTCGTCGTCGCCGCGCGCATCGCGCGGGTCGAGGCGGAAGCGCGCGATCTTGTTCAGGCCCACCGCGCCGACGAAGTCCTCGCGCATGCGCGCGGTGCCGCAGGCGGCCACGCAGCAGCCGCACTCGATGCAGCGGTCGAGCTCGTAGATCTGTTCGGCGAGCTCCGGCTCCATCCGCGCCTCCAGGCGGCGCAGGTCGACCTCCGCCTGCTGCAGGTGCACCCAGGTCTGCAGCCGCTCGCTCATGCCGCGCATCCACTTGCCGGTGTTGACCGACAGGTCGCCGATCAGCTCAAACACCGGCAGCGGCGCCAGCGTGACGGTGCGGCCGAGCCGCGCCGTCAGCGTGCGGCAGGCCAGCGCGGGGCGGCCGTCGATCAGCATCGCGCAGCTGCCGCAGATGCCGGCGCGGCAGACGAAGTCGAACTGCAGCGACGCGTCGAGCTTCTCGCGGATCTCGGTCAGCGCGATGAACAGCGTCATGCCCGGCGCGTCGTCGAGCTCGTAGGTCTGCCAGCGCGGCGCGACGTCGGCCTGCTGCGGGTTGTAGCGCAGCACGCGGATCGTGAGCCGCCGCGGCGATGGCTCGGCGGCTGTTGAAGGAGCGGCAAAGGGCGCGACCGGATGGATCGGGATCGTCTTCACAGCGGCTCGTCGATGCGTTCGTTGCGCCCGCGCAGGCGTTCGGGCAGCAGCGCCTCGTACGGCATCAGCGCCTGCTGCACGTCGTGCCGCGATGCGTCTTTCATGCGCTCGCGGATCGCCGCCACTTCGGCGTTGCGCGCTGCGGTGTCGGGATGGTCGATGTAGTCCCTGGCGCCGTAGCCGCGCCAGCCCGGCGGCAATTCCATCGCCGCCACGTCGATCGGCTCATAGGCCAGCGTCGGCAGCAGGTCGTCGTGGCGCGGCCAGGTGGCCAGCGTGCGCTGGAGCCAGCGCGAGTCGTCGCGCCGGGGGAAGTCCGCACGGAAGTGCGCGCCGCGGCTCTCGGTGCGCTGCGCCGCCCCATGCGCCACGCACAGCGCAAGCTTGAGCATCTTCTGCGTGCGGTAGGCGATCGCCAGCTCTGGGTTTGCGCCTGCGCCGCGGTTGCGCAGTCCGATGCGGCGGCTGCGCTCCAGCAACGCCTGCAGCGCCGACACCGCCTGCGCGAGGTCGTCGCCGGTGCGGAAGATGCCGACCTTGGCGGTCATGATCTCCTGCATCGCCACGCGCAGCGCCGCGGCGTCCTCGCTACCGTCGCCGTGCACCAGACGATCGAGCTTGGCCTGCTCGGCGGCCACCAGCTCGCGCGCCAGACCGGTGGGAATGCGCGCGTCGTGGGCCGGGTCGTCGCAGAAGTCGGCAACGAAGTCGCCGACGATCATGCCGGCCACCACGGTCTCGGCCACCGAGTTGCCGCCCAGGCGGTTGAAGCCGTGCATGTCCCAGCACGCGGCTTCGCCGGCCGCGAACAAGCCCTTGAGCGTCGGGCTTTGGCCGGTGTGGTCGGTGCGCACGCCGCCCATCGTGTAGTGCTGGGCGGGCCGCACCGCGATCAACTCCCGTGCCGGATCGATGCCGAGGAACGACTCGCAGATCTCCTTCACCTCGCGCAGGTTCTTGTCGATGTGTGCGCGGCCCAGCAGCGTGATGTCGAGCCACAGGTGCTCGCCGAAGCGCGACTTGACGCCCTTGCCGCTGCGGATGTGGGCCTCCATGCGGCGCGACACGACGTCGCGCGACGCGAGCTCCTTCTTCTCGGGCTCGTAGTCGGGCATGAAGCGATGGCCGTCGACGTCCTTCAGCAGGCCGCCGTCGCCGCGGCAGCCCTCGGTGACGAGGATGCCCGCCGGGAAAATGCCGGTCGGGTGGAACTGGATCGCCTCCATGTTGCCCAGCGCGGCGAAGCCGGACTCCAGCGCGATCGCGGTGCCGATGCCGTCGCAGATCACCGCGTTGGTGGTCACGCGATAGAGCCGGCCGGCGCCGCCCGAGGCGATCACGGTGGCCTTGGCGACGCAGGCGTTGAGCTCACCGGTCATCAGGTCGCGCACCACCGCACCGTGGCAGCGGCCGGCCTCGCAGATCAGCGCGATCGCCTCGGCGCGCTCGCGCACCGACACCGACTCGGCGATCGCGCGGTCGCTCATCGCGAACAGCATCGCGTGGCCGGTGCCGTCGGAGACGTAGCAGGTGCGCCACTTCTTCGTGCCGCCGAAGTCGCGCTGCGCGACC
>DATKJN010000769.1:0-2775 GCA_035543655.1 Burkholderiaceae bacterium
TCTCGTTCCTGGCTGAGCGCATGGCGCACTTCATGGTTCCGCGCTACCTGCGCACAGTGAGTGAACTGCCGAAGACGCCGACGCAAAAGGTGCAGAAGCACCTGATGCGCAGCGAAGGCATCACGGCAGACACCTTCGACCGCGTGCGCGCGGGCATGGTGTTGAGACGACAACGGATCTGAAGGCCTGCCACTGGCATCGCTCCATCGGACGGGCTTCGACGCCTGCTAAGGTGCAGGCATGCCCGGCACGATCCGACGCAAGCCGAGTCTGCGCATCCGCGTCGCATGCGTGGCAGCGGGCGTCGGCCCGGTCATCGTCGGCGCTTGCGGCGATGCGGGGCCGGCCGCTGACGCGTGGGTCGCGCCCGCACCGACGACGGCGCCCGCACAACCTAGTCCGTCGCTGGTGTCGCTTGCGGTGACGCCGGGGCGTACGGCTTGCGACGCCGCAACCGGCCGGGTTCTGCAGGTGGGGCCCGGCGCTTCATATGCCGTGCCGAGTGTCGCAGCCGCCGCCGCACAAGCCGGTGACGTGGTCAAGATCGCCGCGGGAGACTACCGCGGCGACGTGGCCACTTGGCGGGCTGCGAACCTGACGATCTGCGGCGTCGGTGGCCGCGCACGGCTGTTCGCCGACGGCAAGAGTGCGCAGGGCAAGGCCATCTGGGTTGTCGCCGGTGCCAACGCCATGATCGAGGACATCGAGTTCCACGGCGTGACCGTGCCGGATCAAAACGGCGCGGGCATTCGTGCCGAGGGCGGCAACCTCACGGTTCGCAACTGCGGCTTCTACGACAGCGACGAGGGCATTCTCAGTGGCCGCAGCGGCGACATCCTGATCGACCGCTCCGAGTTCGCACGCAACGGCCATGGCGATGGGCAGTCGCACAACCTCTACATCGGCGAGGCGAACCGGCTGATCGTGACCGCCAGCTTTTTCCACAGCGCCAAGATCGGCCACAACTTCAAGAGCCGGGCGCGTGAGACGCACATCGAGAACAGCTACTTCATGGACGGCACGACCGGTACTGCCAGCTACCAAGTCGACTTTCCGAATGGCGGCGTCGTTCGCATGCGGGGCAACGTGTTCCAGAAGGGACCGCGCGCCGACAATGCCGCGGCAATCGCATTCGGGCAGGAAGGCCTGAAGTGGCCGACGAACACGCTGGAGATGGTGCACAACACCGTGGTCTCGACGTACTCCGGCGGGTCGTTCATCGTGGCGCACGGCGCGACGCAGAGCGTGCACTTGGTGGCCAACCTGTTCGCCGGCACTGGCAGCCCGCGCCTCGTCTCGGGCGGTGTGCCCAGCGGACGTGTGCACCAGCAGCACACGGTCGTGGGCGCCGCAACCGATCTGCCGGGCGCAACCAACGTCACCGCCCCGAACTTCTGGGCCGATGCCAGCCTGCGCGCCCGCCTCGGGCTCAGCGCTGCCGCCGACCCCTCGTATGTGCAAGACGCGCCGCGGCCGTTCGCCACTCGCGTGTTGGCGTCAGGGGCGCGCCTGGTGGGCGCGCTGCAATCGAGCCCTTGAGCGGCTGAGCATCTCAGCCGGCGAGCTTGATGAACGCCACGGCCGCGCCCAGCGTGTCTTCGGCAATCGCGTAGCGGCCGATGTTGGGGATGTCGCTCGGCTCCATCAGCACCTTGCCGCCCAGGGCGCGGGCGCGCGATGCCGTGGCGTCGCAGTCGGCCACGGCCACGTAGGGCAGCCACATCGACGGCGCGTCGGCGCGCACCGAATGCATCAGTCCGCCGCGGCTGACCTCGCCGGTCTTGACCATGTAGTAGGTGCCGTCGTCGCCGAGATCCATGGTGTCGTGTGTGTAGCCGAAGACCTGCTTGTAGAACGCCAGCGCACGGGCATCGTCGGTGGTCCACAACTCGTTCCAGCACCAGCACCCAATGGGCGTCTTCTCGGGGTCGGGCCGATCGCCGTCGGCGCTCTTCCAGATGCTGAACGCCGCCCCGGTGGGGTCAATGAGCGTGGCGCCGCGGCCGAAAGGCCCGAAATCAGCCGGTGCCGACGCGGCACTGGCACCCGCTGCCAACGCAGCGGCATAGGTGGCGTCGACGTCGCTCACAGAGAGGTAGCTCATCCACGCCGGCCGCACGGAGGTCTCCACGTTGCGGTAGCCGCCGATGCCTTCACTGGTGGTGCCATCGCCGTTCAAGATCATCGAGTAGCGCTGCGCCCCCATCGGGATCGACTCGGTGTGCCATCCGAACAGCGCGTCGTAGAACTTGCGTGCCTTCGGGATGTCGGCCGAGAGGTGTTCGAACCAGACGAACTTACCGGGCAGGTGGCTCATGCTTGTCTCCTGGCGCTGCAACGAGTGAATGGACTCGCAACATACGCCGCCGGCTGCGCGTTGAAAAGGGTCGGTGCGTCGCGTCCCGGCCCTCAGACCGAGGCCGGCCCTGCTGGCCGGCGCCACAGCAGCAGCAGTGCGCCCAGGCCTGCGAGCAACAGCACGAAGGCCAGCAATGCGCCGAGCCAGCGTACATGGCCAAGCAACGCCAGCATCACGAGGGCCATGGCGGCCGCGCCGATTCGCCAGCGTGGCGCCGAAGCATGCGCTGTCTGCCACCGGTGCAACGCCCAATCGCCAACCCCGACGGCCGCCGCCGCGTAAGCCAGTGGCAACACCGCAAGGTACACGGCGAACGCGAACAGCGCCAGCGGGATGCCGATGATCGTCAGCAACAACAGCAGCGTCAGCACCGGCACGCACACCAGCCAGATGAAGCCGAGCCCGACGCTCAAGCC
>DATKJN010000770.1:0-3364 GCA_035543655.1 Burkholderiaceae bacterium
ACCGCGGCCAGGATGCCGACGAAGACCGAGATCTCGGTGCCCTTGATCGCCTTGGACAACACGTCACGGCCCAGGCGGTCGCCGCCGAAGGGCAAGGTCTCGACGCGCTGCGTCTCCTGCGTCTTCATCTGGGCGGCGCGCTCGGTCCACTCCTTGTACTTGGGCGCCAACGGGTCGATGTCCGACAGGTCGACGTTGGGACCCTTCGGCACTTCGATCGTGCCGAGATCCTCCGGCGGACGCGGCCCGAGCACCGTGGGGGGCGCGTTGGGTACCCCGACTTCGCGCTGCCAGTTGCCTGCCACGACGCCGGTGGCCGACAGTGCGATCAGCACCAGGAACGCCACCACGATCCACAGCGAGACCATGCCGACGCGATCGTTCTTGAAGCGCCGCCACGCGGTGCGCCACACGCCCTCGGAATGCGCCATCTGGGCCGGCGCCATCGGCAGCACGGCGCTCATTTGAGAACCACCCGCGGATCGACCACCTTGTACAGCAGGTCGGTGGCCAGGTTGATCAGCATCGTCAGCATCGCCAGGTACACGGTGGCGGCCTGGATCACCGGATAGTCGCTGCGGTTCACAGCCAGCAGCACCTCGCGGCCCAGACCGGGAATCGAGAAGAACACCTCGATCAGGAACGAGCCGACGAAGATGCCCGGCAGCGCATAGCCGATGTTGGTGAGGATCGGGATCATGGCGTTGCGCAGCACGTGCTTGAACAGCACCGTGCCTTCGGTCATGCCCTTGGCGCGCGCGGTGCGCACGTAGTCGTGGCCGAGTTCGTCGAGGATGAAGCTGCGGTACAGCCGCGTCTGCGGCGAGATGCCCACGATCACCGCCAGCAGCACCGGCAGCGGCACGAAGGTGAGCAGATTGGTCAGCGTCGAATCGCTCCAGCCCTGCACCGGGAACCAGCCGAGCTGAAACGCGAACAGGTACTGACCGATGATGATGTAGACCAGGAACGAGATCGACAGCGCGACCGTGGTGATCACCATGATCGTGCGGTCACTCAACGAGCCGCGGCGGTAGGCGACCCACATCGCGATCGGCAATGCGATCAGCGTGTCGAGGATCAGGATCGGGATCATCACCGTCAGCGTGGCGGGCAGCCGCGTCGCGAACAGGTTGGCCACCGACTCGTTGGTGGCCCAGCTGCGGCCCCAATCGAAGGTGACGATCTGCTTGAGGTAGATGCCCAGCTGCACGTACCACGGTTTGTCGAGCCCGAGCTGGGCACTGATCGCCGCCACCTGCTCCTGGGTGGCGTTCAGGCCGCCGAGGATCACGGCCGGGTCGGCGCCGAAGTACTTGAACAGAAAGAACACCAGCATCACCACGCCGACCAGCGTGGGCACCATTTGCCACAGGCGCCTGACGAGATAGGCCCACATCGTGTTGCTCGCACTCCCGCGCCACGCCTTTTGAGCGCGCGCCAACTTGAGGATGCGCGAGTGTAGAGGCCCGGCGTCCCGCCCCCGCCTCCGCGTTTGCCCTGCGTAAAACAGCACCGCCGGGCGCTGGGACAACCCCCGCAGCGTGCACCACGATGGCGGACTAGACTGCGACACTTTCATCCGGCGGCGCGCCGTTGCATCGCGTGCCGCGCTCTAGCAGATGGTCCGATCCCTGCTGTTCGCGTTGAGCGTGCTGGCGGCGTTGATGCTGCCCGCGCAGGCCGCGGCGCCCAAGGTGCTGCGGTATGCATTCCCCACCGCCGAGTCCGGTTTCGATCCGGCGCAGGTGACCGACCTGTACTCCAACACGGTGCTCGCGCACATCTTCGAGGCGCCGCTGGAGTACGAATACCTGGCGCAACCGGCGCGCATGCGCGCCAACACGGCCGCCGCGTTGCCGGACATCTCGGCCGACTTCCGCCACTTCGTGTTTCGGATCAAGCCGGGCATCTACTTCGCGGACGACCCGGCCTTCAAGGGCCAGCGGCGCGAGCTGACCGCACACGACTATGTCTACTCGCTGAAGCGCCACTACGACCCGCGTTGGAAAAGCGGCAAGCTGTACCAGCTGGAGACCACGCAGATCGTCGGCCTGAGCGAACTGCGTCGCGAAGTCATCGCGGCGAAGAAGCCGTTCGACTACGACCGCGAGGTCGAGGGCCTGCGCGCACTCGACCGCTACCGCTTCGAGGTGAAGCTCGCGTTGCCCAGTCCGCGCTTTCCCCAGCTCTTCACCGACCCGGGGCTCACCGGTGCGGTGGCGCGCGAGGTGGTGGAACACTACGGCGACAGGATCAGCGAGCACCCGGTGGGCACCGGGCCCTTCCGCCTGACCGAATGGCGGCGCAGCTCGCGCATGGTGCTGGAGCGCAACCCGGGCTTCCGCGAGGTGCTCTACGACGAACACCCACCAGCCGGCGACACCCGGCGCGAAGCGATCGCGGCCAGGCTCAAGGGTCGTCGCATGCCGATGGTCGATCGCATCGAGGTTGCGGTGATCGAGGAGCCGCAGCCGCGCTGGCTGTCGTTCCTGAGCGACGAGCAGGATGTGGTCGAGCGCATCCCGGATCAGTTCTGCGAACAGGCGCTGCCCAACAACAAGCTCGCACCGCACCTGGCCAAACGTGGCATTCAGATGGTGCGCTACCAGCGCAACGACGTGTCGGTGTCGTACTTCGCGATGGAGCACCCGGTGGTCGGCGGCTACACGGCCGACAAGGTGGCGCTGCGCCGCGCGATCGCGCTGGCGGTCGACATCGAGCGCGAGATCCGGCTCGCACGCTACGGGCAGGCGATCCCCGCGCAGTCGCACGTGGCACCACAGGTCTGGGGCTACGACCCGGCGTTCAAGAGCGAGATGAGCGAGTTCGATCGTGCCAAGGCGCGCGCGCTGCTCGACCTGTACGGCTACGTCGATCGCGATGGCGACGGGTGGCGCGAACAACCCGATGGCACCGCGTTGACGATCGAGTACGCCACGTCACCCGACAAGGTGTTTCGCGACCTGTACGAACAATGGGACGTCAACATGAGGGCGATCGGCGTGCGCATCGTGCCGCTGATCCGGCAGTGGCCCGAGCACCTGAAGGCCTCGCGCGCCGGCAAACTGATGATGTGGGGCGTCGGCTGGTCGGGTGGCCCCGACGGCGAAACGTTCCTGAACCTCGGCTACGGGCCCAACAAGGGCCAGTCCAACCACGCGCGCTTCGACCTGCCGGCGTACAACGAGGCGTACGAGCGCCAGCGCGTGCTGCCCGACGGGCCGGAACGCGCCGCGCTGCTGGAGGAAGCCAAGCGCCTGATGGTGGCCTACATGCCGTACAAGGTGCACGTGCACCGCATCTGGACCGACCTGTCGCAGCCGTGGGTCACGGGATACCACCGCAACGTGTTCGTGCGCGA
>DATKJN010000771.1:0-2416 GCA_035543655.1 Burkholderiaceae bacterium
CGGAGATGCTGCCCAGCGATGCCGAGCCCGCGCTCGATGCCGACGACGCAAAACTGTCGGCCCAGCCAGGTGCGGCCATCGTGATGCCCAACGCGGCCAACGAGGCCAAACGGATCGGCGCGAGAACCATGGTACAGCTCCAACAAAACGGCCACGAGAGCCATGGGGCACAGGATAACCGCTGTCGTTCGGGCCTGCGGGAACAACTCGTTGCAGCGCGCATCGGCCTCGTCGATGATGGCTTGATGACACCTTGCCGCATCACCGGCGCCGCCGACGTGGCCGCGATCACGGCGAAGCCCTACGACGACTTCATCGCCGCGCACAGCGTGATCGACGCGCTCGAGCGCGTGGCGTTGCGCCATGGGGAGCGCAACGCCCTCGCCTACATCGCCGCGCCCGATCTCGCGCTGCCGGCCCAGGTGTGGACCTACGCGCGTTTCATCGCCGACGTGCGGCGCGCGGCCAACCTGTTCGCCCGGCTGTCCGATGGCGCGGACGCACGCGTGGCGATGCTGCTGCCGCCGATCCCGCAGGCCCATTTCACGTTGTGGGGCGGCGAAGCGGTGGGCGTGGTGTGCCCGATCAACTTCCTGCTCAACAGCGGCCACATCGCCGAGTTGATCGATGCCGCCGAAGCCAACATCCTGGTGGCGCTGGGCCCGAACCCCGAGCTCGACATCTGGTCGCGCGTGCCGGCGTTGCGCGCCGCCTGTCCACGGCTGAAGCACGTGCTCGCCGTGGGCGGCGCACCGGATGCCCTCGACTTCGACGCGCAACTGCGCGCCATGCCGGGCGACTGCTTCACCTTTGCACGCAGGCCTCAGCGCGACCACCTCGCCGCGCTGTTCCACACCGGCGGCACCACCGGCGCGCCGAAGCTGGCGCAGCACACGCACGGCAACCAGCTGCATGCGAGCTGGAGCGCGGCACAGATGGACGCGATGGACGAGCGCGACGTGATCCTCAACGGTTTCCCGCTGTTCCACGTGGCAGGCTCCTTCGTCTACGGTCTGTCGGCGCTGCTGTCCGGCGCCGCGGTGGTGCTGCCCACGCAGCTGGGCCTGCGCAACGCGGCGTTCATGCAGCAGGTGTGGCGCTTCGTCGAGCGCGAGCGCGTCAGCGTGCTGGCCACCGTGCCCACCGTGATCGCGGCGCTCAACGGCATCGATGCGGGCGATGCCGATCTTGCGCGCGTGCGGCTGCTGCTCACCGGCGGCTCGCCGCTGCCCACCGAGCTGGCGGTCGCCTTCGAGCAACGGCATCGGATCCCGGTGCGCAACATCCTCGGCATGACCGAATGCGCCGGCGTGATCAGCATCGAACCGTTCCACGCCGCGCGCAACCCGGGTTCGTGCGGCCTGCCGCTGCCGTTCACCACCGTGCAGGCCACGCGCACCGACGGCACCGTGTGCGCACCGGACGAACCCGGCGTGCTTCGCGTGCGCGGGCCCAACGTGGGGCCGGGCTACACCGATGCGCGGCGCAATGCCGGCACGTTCAGCGACGACGGCTGGCTGATCACCGGCGACATCGGCCACGTCGACGCCGAAGGGCGCGTGTTCGTGACCGGCCGCGCCAAGGACGTGATCATCCGCAGCAGCCACAACATCGACCCCGGCCTGATCGAAGAGGCGCTGCTGCGCCACCCCGACGTGCAACTCGCCGCGGCGGTGGGCGAGCCCGACGAATACGCCGGCGAGGTGCCGATGGCGTTCGTGGTGCTGAAGCCGGGCGCCACGATCACCGCCAGCGCGTTGCTTGCCTTCATCGAGCCGCACATCGCCGAGCGGCCTGCGCTGCCCAAGCGAATCGAGCTGTTGCCGGCCCTGCCACTGACCGCGATCGGCAAGGTCTACAAGCCGGCGCTGCGCGCGCGGGCGATCGAACACGTCCTGCGCGAGCGGCTGTCGCGCGATGCCGCCACGCAGGGCGTGCAGCTCGCCGTGCTCGACGAAGCCAAAGGCCTGTCGGCCGCCTTCACCGTGAACACCTCCACCGCCGCCGAGGCGCGCACAGCGATCGCGCGCCTGATGGCGCCATTCGCCATCGCCTACCGCGTCGAGCCGTGAACGCCGACGCCACGCCGATCCGTTTCTGGTTCGATTTCGTCTCGCCATACGGCTACCTGGCGAGCCTGCGCATCGACGAGCTCGCCGCGCGCCACGGCCGCACCGTGGACTGGCTCCCGCTGCTGGTGGGTGTGACGGTGTTGCGCACGATGGGACTGAAGCCGCTGATGGGCACGCCGCTGAAGAGGGACTACGTGCCGCGTGAGATCGCGCGCTACGTGCGGCGTCACGGCGTGACGCTGCAACGCGAAGTCAGCGCGCCACCGATGAACCCGCTGCCCGCTGGCCGTGCCTTCGCGTGGCTGCGCGCACACGCGCCGCCGCACGCCAAGCCGTTCGCCCGC
>DATKJN010000772.1:0-3528 GCA_035543655.1 Burkholderiaceae bacterium
TCGACGATCATCGTGCTGCGCCGCGTGACCCAGCCCATCGAGAACGAGAAGGGCTCTTCCAGCTCGGTGCGCAGCACGTGGGTCTTGATGTCGACGATCTTCATGACAGCGGCGCTCCTGCGGGCTCGGTGCGAGAGCCCAATCGCGGGGTCATCGTAGCGGGCATCGATCGCGACGCACCTGCGGCGCGCGCCCGCGGTCAGGGTGCGAACGGCGTGAGCAACGGCGGCAGCCGGATCTCCACGCCGTCGCGCGCGCCCCATGCGGTGAGGTGCCGCATCGTCACGCCCAGGTCGTCGATCAGGTACGGGAACGCGACCATCGGCTTGTCGAGCGGTTCGCCGAAATCGTCCCAGTGGATCGCCACGACCCGCTTCGCGCCGACGCGCTTCACGCTCTCGTGCCACCACTGGCTGAGGTACGCCGGTGACTGCTTGCCGGCGCTGCCCACGCCGAGGAACACGGTGCCGGCGCGCTGGCCCTCGAGCGCGCCGACCACGAAGCCCGCGCTGCCGAGCACCAGCATCGGCGCGGCGGCCGCCGAGTGTTCCACCAGCAGGGCCCAGGTCTGGCCCTCACGCCATGCGGTGGCATGCGCGGGCGGCACGAGAGGTGCGTCGATGGTCTGCACCACGCCTTCGCGCAGCACCGGCAGCGGCACGTGGCTGGAGGCGAGAAAGGTCAACGACCAGCGGCCCAAGGTCAGCTTGTCGCGCGGCTGCACGCGCCGCATGCGCCCTTCGGGCATGCCGAGCCCGCGCCCGATGTTCAACGTGGATTCCGAGCCGACCAGCAGCGCGCCGGTCTGCATCGCCACCAGCGGCGAATCCATCGCATGGTCGTGGTGCGAATGCAGCGGCACCACGGCGGCCAGGCGCGTCACACCCAGACTCTTGAGTCCGGCGTCGATGGCCACGCGATCCGGCGCGATGCGCATGAACGCGGTGCGCGCCAGCGAAGGCCGCGAGAAGAAGCCATCGGTCATCCAGGCCGTCTGGCCGTCGTCGAACAACAGCGTGGCCACACCCGCGAAGCGCACCTGGATGGGTGCGCCCGCGGGCGCCGGCGGCAGCAGCGGATAGCTGTCGAGCGACGGCCGGCGTTGTGTCTGCACATAGAAGTACAGCGCGCCCAACGCCGCCAGCGCGACCAGGGCGAGCAGGAGCCAGGCGAGCAGGCGGCGAATCGTGGCGAGCACCGGCCGATTCTGCGCCGTGCCCGCCGCGCGCTCAGGCGACCCAGGCCTGTCGGTTGTCGTGTGCGTACTGCTCGATGCTGCGTGGCGTGTGGCCGGTGATGCGCTGCACCGCGTCGGTGGTGCGTTCCGCGTAGCCGGCCTTGAAGAAGCCGAGGATCGTGACCATGAACTCGGCATACGGCGCCGGCACGCCGCCCTGCAGCAGCCCAGCGCGCATCGCGTCGGCGGTGATGTCTTCGAACCTGATCGTGCGGCCGGCTGCCTGCGACAGGATGGCCGCCACTTCGTCGTGGTCGAGCGCGCGCGGCCCGGTCAGGTCGAACGCTTGCTGGTCGAAGTCGCCGTGCGACAGCAACTGCGCGGCCACCGCAGCGATGTCGCGTGCATCGATGAAGCTGCCTTTCGCGGAGCCCACCGGCAGCAGGATCTTGTTCTGGCTCTGGATGCCGTGCAGCCAGAAGGTCTGGAAGTTCTGCATGAACCAGTTCGGCCGGATCACGTTCCATGCCACGCCCGAGCCGATCAGCGCCAGCTCCGCCTTGCGCAACGGCAGGTCGTCGGATGCATCGGCACCCATGGCGGTCATGAGCACCACCTTCTTCAGCCGCTGGGCCCGCGCCGCGTCGATCAGCGGCACCAGCAGTTCGTCCTGGTTCACGTGACCCGGCGGCGCGAGCAGGAACGCGCGGTCGACGCCGCTGAGCGCAGTGGCGAGGCCTTCGCCGGTCACGAGGTCGAGCTGCACCTGGTCAGCCGATGTGGCTTTGCGAGTCGTGCGCAACACGCGGTGCCCACGCGCGGCAAGCAGGCGGGTCAGTTCGCTGCCCACGGTGCCGCTGGCGCCAACGACGAGGGTGGTGGGGGTGGTGGCCATCGGAATTCCTTTGCACTCGGTTTCGATGGCGTCCATCTTCTAGCCGTGAAGCCGTACGCACAATGGACATCAGTCCAAGTTTCATGTCCAATCGTCCGGATCATGGATATCCTGACCAGTCTTTTCCGCGAGGCCGGGCTGCAGCGGCGCCGCCTCGATCTGCGGCAGCTCTCGGAGCGCACCGCGCTGCACTTTCCGTGCGCCAAGAGCCTGGGTGTGCACGTGGTGACGCAAGGCCAGGTGTTCGTGCACGCGCCCACGTTGCAAGCGCCGCTCGAACTGAACGCGGGCGACATCGCGGTCATGGGCCGTGGCTGCGAACACGTGCTCGCCACACGCGCCAAGTGGAAGAAGGGCGAGGTCGAGACCGTGGCCTGCACCTGGGCCGATCCGGTCGCGGCCGATGCGGCACCGCCCGCCTCGGGCCCTGCCGTGATCAGCGGCGCGTACCAACTCTGGAACGAACCGGTGCATCCGTTCTTCGCCGAGTTGCCGGCGTGGTACGTGGTGCGCGCCGAACGGCGTGCGTCGCTCGGACCGCTGCCGCTCACGCTGGCCCTGCTCGATGACGAGGTGCGCCGCCGCGACCTCGGGGCCGAAACCGTGGTGCATGGCCTGCTCGATGTGGTGTTCGCGTTCCTGCTGCGCGCCATCGTGGCCGAGCGTGGCGCCGCCGGCACCGGCTGGAGCCAGGCAGTGCACGACCCGCCCGTGCGGCGCGCGGTGGTGGCCATGCATGACGACTGCGCGCGTGCGTGGACGCTCGAAGAGCTGGCGCAGCACGCCGGCCTGTCGCGCACCAGCCTGGCCGAGCGCTTTCGTGCCGCGATGGACGACACGCCGCTGGCGTACTTGCGCACGGTGCGCATGCAGCGTGCGATGCGCCTGCTGGCCGACACCGAACACCCGCTCGAGCGCATCGCCGCCGAAGTGGGCTACCAGGACGCGTTCAGCTTTTCGAAGGTGTTCAAGCGCACCGCGGGCGTGTCGCCCAGGGAGTTCCGTCGGCGCGACGCGGCCGAGCGCGAGTCCCCCTGGCGGCTGCGCGCGGGCTGAGGGTCGGGTGCCGTGCACAATCCGGCATCCCGGCCCTGCCTCGCACCGCCATGCAAATCCCCACGCTCGAGAACAGCCCCACCTCGGTCATCCATCTCATCGGCGGCGAGAAGGGCGGGGTGGGCAAGTCGATGGTCTCGCGCGTGCTGGCGCAATACTTCATCGACCGCGAGTGGCCTTTCGTGGGCTTCGACACCGACCGTTCGCACGGCTCGCTGCGGCGCTTTTATGCCGACTTCGCATCCGAGGCATTGGTCGATCAATACGAGGCGCTCGACCGCATCGTCGAGGCGGCGCTGGCGCGGGCGGGCGTGCGCGTGCTGGTCGACCTGGCCGCGCAGACCCATGAGCCGCTGGTGAAGTGGATGGACGAATCCGGCGTGCTCGACATGGGCAACCT
>DATKJN010000773.1:0-5128 GCA_035543655.1 Burkholderiaceae bacterium
CGCTGAAGTGACGAGCAAGGCGACGGCAACGGGAACAAACGGCAAGTACATTCGCAGAACACCGTTCACCGCGTGGCCTAACGTAAATTGGACGGAATCGATTGTGCGATTCCGTTCCGTGTAAGACACCTGGAACTTACCTTCGGAGTCGGCGGTAACCCCCTTTCGGGGGCCCTCTTTGACCCGTTCTTGCGGGCGATGCGCGGGGGGTTTGGGCGGCCTAAATTTCTCGGCATGGCAACCGAGAAGAACACCCGACCCCGCGGCATGGGTCGTGATGGGGCGGCTGAGGCCGAGGCGGGCATGGCGCAACTGTCCGCCACGGCGTCTGACGCCGTCAAGGGTGGACACCACGCCCCAAGCGCTGGCGCGCCAAAACTGCTCGCCCGGCTGCGCTCGGCCTTGCGCGTGCGCCACTATTCGCTGCGCACCGAGCGCGCGTACGTCGAGTGGACACGGCGGTTCATCCACTTTCATGGCACACGCCATCCGGGGGACCTGGGCGCGGCCGAAGTGCAGGCCTTTCTGACCCACCTCGCGGTCGACCGGGGCGTGGCATCGCCCACGCAAAACCAGGCCAAGGCGGCGCTGCTGTTCCTGTACCGCGAGGTGCTCGCCGTGCAGCTGCCCTGGCTCGACGACATCGTGGGCGCCAAGCCGGCGCGCCGGCTCCCGGTGGTGCTCACGCCGGCCGAGGTGCGCGCGCTGCTGTCGCACCTGAGCGGCACCATGGGGTTGGTGGGCGCCCTGCTCTACGGCGCCGGCCTGCGCTTGCTCGAGGGGCTGCGCCTGCGCGTCAAGGACATCGAGTTCGAGCGCCGCGAGATCGTGGTGCGCGACGGCAAAGGCGCCAAGGACCGCATCACGGTGCTGCCCGAGAACCTGGTGCTGCCGCTGCAGGCGCAGCTGGCGCGCGTGCGCGTGCTGCACGGGCGCGACCTCGAAGCCGGTCGCGGCAGCGTCTGGTTGCCGGATGCGCTGGACGTCAAGTATCCGAATGCGCCGCGCCAGTGGGGCTGGCAGTGGGTGTTCCCGTCCACCGTGTTCGCGGTCGATCCGCGCACCGGTGCCGAACACCGCCACCACATGAACGAGACCACGGTGCAAAAAGCGGTGTCGCTGGCGGCGCGGCGCGCGGGCATCGCCAAGCCTTGCTCGCCGCACGTGCTGCGCCATTCGTTTGCCACCCACCTGCTGCAAGCGGGCTACGACATCCGCACGGTGCAGGAGCTGTTGGGCCATGCCGATGTCAAGACCACGATGATCTACACCCACGTGCTCAACCGCGGCGGCCGTGGCGTGCGCAGTCCGCTCGATGCGATGTGAACGTGCGGGTCGAGCAACCGCGCTACGCCGCCATCCCCACCGCACCGCCCTGCTCCGCCTCCAGCCTGCGCTGCACGATGCGCCGGTATTGCACGAGCGCGGCGTCCATCGCCAGCGGCAGCATCGGTGCTTGCGGGTGGGTGGCGATGTTGCGCGCCTGCGCGGTGATCATGCGGCGGTCTTCTTCAAAGGCCACCAGCAGCGACTCGTAGATGCGCTGCGTGATCGTGTCGTCGCCCTGCGTGGCCAGGTGCGACTGCTGGAAGAAGTAGTGCGTGGTGGTCTCGGTCTCGGGCGTCAGCGTCTGGCAGCTGTGCAGCTGCACCGCGTCGCGCATGTCGTCGGGCGGCTGGCCCACCGGGCGGCCGCCCGATTGCATCAGCAGCGTGCCGGGCAGCACGAAGTCGTAGATGAACCAGCGGTCCACGTTGCTGCTGAAGCTGCGCATGCGCTGGTAGTACGGCGGCGGCGGCACGTCGGGCACATGGCGCGCCACGCGGATGCCGTGCGGCACCGGGTCGATCACCGCCCGCGCCTGCGCGATGCGCGGCGAGCCGCCGAGCGTCTTCTCGTGCACGTAGCTCAGGTGCGAAAAGTCGAGCAGGTTGTCGCAGATGAGCAAATAGTTGGCGTCGTAGTGCAGGTAGCCCGGCCGGTAGCGCCAGTCGGGGTGGTCGCACGAAAAGTTGTCGGGCAGCATGGTCATGTCGATGTGCGCGCTGTCGCCCATCCACACGAACACCCACTTGTTCTTCACCGCCACCGGGTAGCTGCGCACCTTGGCCTTGGGCGGCACGGTCTCGAGCCCCGGCACCTCCACGCACAGGCCGGTGGGGTCGAACTTCATGCCGTGGTAGCCGCAGCGCACGCAGTCGCCTTCGCGCCGGCCGGCCGACAGCGGCGCCAGCCGGTGGCAGCAGCGGTCTTCGAGCGCCACGATGTCGCCGTCGGCCTTGCGGTACAGCAGCAGCGGCTCGCCGATGACCGTGCGGCCGAACAACCCGTCGGCCGCGATCTCGTGGTCCCACGCCACCATGTACCAGCAGTTGCGGATGAAGGCCATCGCGTGTCTCCTGCTCGCGCGTCGTGCGCCGGAGCATAGCCCGGGCATCGCCACCACGACATGCGGGCGATGACCTGGCAGGTAATGGCGGCGCGACACGCCGGCCGGTCAGAATGGCCGCCATGCCGCCGATCGCGCCCACCACCCCCGCCCGCGCCGCTCCCGTCGTGCCCGCCGCGCCGCTGCCCGTCGTGTGGGTGATGCTCGGCACTTTCATCGTCACCTTCGACTTCTTCGCCGTCAACGTCACGGTGCCCACGCTGCGCGACGCGCTGGCGGCCGACGCGGCGCAGCTGCAATGGGTGGTGGCGGCGTTCGGCCTGCTCTACGGCGCGGGCCTCATCGCTGGCGCGCGCCTGGGCGAGCGCCACGGCGTGGAGCGGGTGTTCGGGCTCGGCTTGGCGCTGTTCGCGCTGGCCAGCGCCGCCGCGGCCGCGGCGCCCGACCTGGCGTGGCTGATCGCCGCGCGCGCGGTGCAAGGCGTGGCCGCTGCGCTGCTCACGCCGCAGGTGCTGTCGCTGGCCGGGCGCGTGCCCGTTGCAGCGCAGCGCCAGCGCGCTTTCGTGGCCTATGGTGCGGCGCTCGGCTTCGGCGCGGCGCTCGGGCCCTTGCTCGGCTCGGCGCTGGTCGAGGCCAACCCGTTCGGACTCGGCTGGCGCGCCGTGTTCGCGCCGCAGGTGCTGCTCGCCACCGCGGCCGCGCTGCGCGTGCAGCCATGGCGGCGCGGCGGCGGGCGCGGCCCGGCGCTCGATGTCGCGAGCGTGCTGCTGCTGGCGTTCAGCACCATGGTGCTGGTGGTGCCGCTCATCGAAGGCCGCCGCCTCGGCTGGCCGCCGTGGCTGCTGGCGCTGCCGCTGGCGGCGGCGTTCGGGCTGTGGCTGTTCTGGCGCCGCCAGCGCAGCCTGGCGTGGCATCACGGCCCAGCGCTGATCGACCCGGCGCTGATGCGGCCGTCCTTCGTGCACGCGCTGGTCACGGTGTTGGTGTTCTATTGCAGCAATGCGTCGTGCATCCTCATCGTGTCGCTGTGGCTGCGCAGCGTGTACGAGCTGCGGCCGATCGCCGCCGCCGCGGTCTACACCGCGATGTCGGTCGGCTTCATCGCCACCACCTTCGGTGGCCGCACCTGGTTTGCGCGCTGGGGTGACCGCCAGCTCGTGATCGGCGCGGTCGCGCTCACGCTGGGCCAGCTCGGCATCGCCTGGCAGCTGCACGCCGGCGCCGTGTTGTGGGCGCTGTTGCCCACGCTGCTGTTCAGCGGCGCGGCGTTCGGCATGGTGATGAGCCCGCTGGTGGCGCGCGCGGTCGGCACCCTGCCGCTGGCGCGCGCCGGCTTGGCCGGCGGCGTGGTCGTCACCGTGCAATGGCTCGGCAACGCGCTGGGCGTGGCGGCGCTCGGCTCGGTGTACTTCGCGCTCGCGCCCAGTGCCGCTGCGCAGGCGGCGGCGCTGAGCCACCTGCTGCTGGCCGCACTCGCCGCGATGGTGGCCCTGCTGCTGCCGCGCTGGATCCACACGCCGCCGGGCAGCGCGCACACCGCATGAACCCCTCGTCGCAGAGCCACACCAGCGCCGCCGCGGCCGGCACGCAAACCGAGACCATCGGCTCGCTGCTCAAACAATGGCGCTCGCGGCGCCGGCTGTCGCAGCTGGACCTCGCGCTCGACGTCGGCGTGTCGCCGCGGCACTTGAGCTTCGTGGAAACCGGGCGCTCGCGGCCGAGCCCCGAGCTGCTCACGTCGCTGGCCACGCGACTGGAGGTGCCCTTGCGCGAACGCAACCGTCTGCTGCTGGCGGCCGGCTATGCGCCGCGTTACGCCGAGCGCAAGCTCGATGCCAAGGTGATGGAGCAGGTGCGCGGCGCGCTGCAGCGCCTGATCACGGCGCACGACCCCTATCCCGGCGTGGTGCTCGACCGCCAATGGAACGTGTTGCTCGCCAACCGCGCCGCGCAGGCGCTCACCGCCGGCCTGCCGCAGCACCTGCAGTCGCCGCAGGTCAACGTGATCCGCGCCGGCCTGCACCCCGAGGGCTTCGCCAGGGTCACCGTCAACTTCGACGACTGGGGCGGCCACTTGATCGACGTGTTGCAGCGCGAGGCCGGCAAGACCGCCGATCCCGAGCTGGTGGCGCTCGAGCAGGAGGTGAACGGCTACGCCAACGTGCGCGCGATGCGCGAGCGGCGCGACGCGTCGTTCGAGCCGGTGCCGCGCCTGCTGGTGCCGTTCATCGTCGACACGCCGCTCGGCCGCATGTCGCTGTTCACCACGCGCACCTTCTTCGGCTCGCCGCTCGACGTGACGCTCGAAGAGGTGTCGATCGAGCTCTTCTACCCGGCCGACGTGGCCAGCGAGGCGCTGCTGCGCCAGATGGCGCGCTCGGATTGAGGCGCAGCGCCGTCAACCCCACGTGTTGGCGTTCTTCGGGTATCCCGGACGCTGGACGCGCACGACGCAGAAGCGCTGTCCGGTGGGAGCCTGCATGACGACCCAGCGCTCCAGTTGCCGCACGACGGTGGCCCCGAGGTTCTCGAGCCGCGCCACCTCGGCCGGAATGTCGTCGGTCTCGATGTCGAGGTGAACCCTGCTCTCGTGCTCGACGCGCTGGATCTGCACGATGGGCTCGTCTTGCGGCGTCTCGAGCATGCGGTATTGGGCTCGACTGCCCGGGTGGTCCATGTCGACCCGGCGACCGAGCGCACCGGCCCAGAAGGTCGCCGCGGCATCGACGTCATCGGTGT
>DATKJN010000774.1:0-2555 GCA_035543655.1 Burkholderiaceae bacterium
CGCGTTGCGAACGTACACAGGAATCTCCGGCGTGTCCTGGTCGACCAGAACCCGGTTATACCTCCCCTCCGAGCTTGCACCTGGAACTCACGATCCAGGGACTGGGATCGATGGCCACGTCCGCAGGTGGCAACGCCCTTCCCATCCGGACCAGCGGTTGATGCCAGTCAAGGAAGGCAACCTCGCGCGCCCTACTCTTCGGGCTGCGATGAAGCGATCCTTTACCGTGCCTATCGCCACCGCTGGTCCCGAGAGTGCCAACCCGCAGCGGTCGTCCACGGCCCAAGACAGCCATTGAGCTGAGTCGATGAACGCCCAAGTCGTCCGATCGTTGGCGCGGCAGCTCGATGCCCGCCTCGTTGAGACCCACATTTCATGGGTGCTGCTGTCCGGCGAGTTGGCCTGGAAGATCAAGAAGCCGGTCCAACTCGGCTTCCTCGACTTCGGCACGCTCGAGGCACGGGAACGCATGTGCCACGAAGAGCTGCGCCTGAACCGCCGGCTCGCGCCCTCGCTGTACCTCGAGGTGGTGCCCGTCACGGGCACCGCACAGGCACCCCAGCTCGGCGGGCCGGGCGAGGCGATCGAGTGGGCGCTGAAGATGCGGCGCTTTGCCGACGGCGCGCTGTTATCGGAGCATCTCGAGCGCGGCGCGCTGACGCTGGAGCTCATCGGCAGCCTGGGGCACCGGCTGGCGGCCTTCCACCGCGATGCGCCGATCGCCGACGCCGCCACGGATTTCGCCACGCCCGAGCGCATCGACAGCGACATGCTGGCAGTGATCGCGCGACTCGGTGAGCACCTGCGCAACGGGCCCGGTGAGCAGCACCTCGTGACGCTGCGACACTGGGCCAGCGGTCAGGCCAAGGCGCTGCGCGAGACATGGCTGGCACGCCGCCACGACGGTTGGGTGCGCGAAGGCCATGGCGACCTCCACCTGGCCAATGCCGTTGTGCTCAACGGCGACGTGACCGCGTTCGACTGCATCGAGTTCGATCCTGCGCTGCGCTGGATCGACGTGCAGGCCGACACCGGCTTCGCGGTGATGGACCTGCTGGCGCACGGCCGCACCGACCTGGCGTTTCGCCTGCTCGATGCCTACCTCGGCGACAGCGGTGACCACGGCGGGCTGGTCGTGCTCCGGTACTACCTCGTCTACCGCGCACTGGTGCGCGCCCTCGTCGCGGCGCTGCGCCCGCCGCGACGCGATGCGCCGGACTATCTCGGTCTTGCGCTGCGGTGGCTGCAGCCTCCGGGAGCGCGGCTGATGATCACGCATGGCGTGTCGGGTTCCGGCAAGAGCCACGTCGCCGCGCGGCTGCTCGAACGTGCCGGTGCGATCCGGCTGCGCTCCGACATCGAACGCAAGCGACTGTTCGGATTGGCGCCGCTCGAGGCATCGACTGGCCGCGTGCCCGCCGGCATCTACGACGCCGATGCAACGCAGCGCACCCACGCGCGCCTGGAGCGGCTGGCCGACGTCGCGCTGGGCGCGGGCTGGCCGGTCATCGTCGACGCGACGTTCCTGCGCGCGTCGGAACGCGCGATGTTCCGCGGCCTGGCGTTGCGCCACGGCGTGCCGTTCACGATCCTCGCTTGTGCGGCCCCACCCGAGCTGCTGCAACAACGTGTCGCCGAACGGAGCCGGCGCGCCGACGATCCATCGGAAGCCGACGCTCAGGTCCTGCAGCACCAGTTGCGCAGCATCGAGCCGTTGGACACCAGCGAGCGGCACGCCTCGATCGCGCTCGACACGTCGACGCCGCTGGACGTCGATGCGCTCGCCGCCGCCTGGGCCGCGCGCTGACCGGGCCAATCCCCGCCGCGCTGATGCAGATCAAGCGCCGTGGACACGCAACGACTGCGGCGACGAACCGAGCCCGCCAGGTGCGCGGGCCGAAGGACCCAACACCTTCATCGGCAACTCCGACCTGCAGCCCGGGCGCGTTCGTCGCCCACCCCGCGATTGTCCGCCGTGCCACAACGTTGACATTCCGCAACCGCGGCCCGTGGCAGCAGCCGGACGATAGCGAGGCGTCAAGCAGGAGACCAGCGACATGCTGCAGATCCGTATCCATGGCCGGGGCGGTCAAGGCGTCGTCACGGCGGCGGAGTTGCTGTCGATCGCCGCCTTCGAGCAAGGCCGCCACGCGCAGGCCTTTCCGAGCTTCGGCTCGGAGCGCACGGGCGCGCCGGTGGTCGCCTTCTGCCGCATCGACGACCACGAGATCCGCCTGCGCGAGCCGATCCTCGCCCCCGACGTGCTGATCGTCCAGGACGCGACCCTGCTGCACCAGGTCGACGTGTTCCAGGGCCTCAAGCCCGACGGCTATGTCCTCATCAACAGCAAGCGCAGCTTCGACGACCTGGGCCTCGCCGAGATCGCGGCGCGCTTCCGGCGCGAGCGGCTGCTGACGGTGCCGGCCACCGAGATCGCGATGAAGCACCTGGGCAGGCCGTTGCCCAACGTGGCGCTGATCGGTGGCTTCGCGGCGCTGTCCGCGCTGGTGTCGATGGATGCGGTGGCGCACGCGATCCGCGACAAGTTCAGCGGC
>DATKJN010000775.1:0-3263 GCA_035543655.1 Burkholderiaceae bacterium
CTCTGTTCGTCGAACCACACGCCGGTGATGCCGTCGCGCACGGTTTCGCGGGCCCCGCCCCGCGCATAGGCGATCACTGGCGCACCGGCGGCCATCGCCTCCACCGGCACGATGCCGAAATCTTCGATGCCGGGAAACACCAGGGCGCGGCAGCTCTGCAGTTGCTGGCGGATCACCTCGAAGGGCTGGCGACCGACCAGGCGCACATTGGGTCGGGCCAATCGCTGCAACTCGGCCATCTGTTCGCCCTCGCCGATCACCGTGAGCGGCAAGCCGAGTTCGTTGAACGCCTGCACCGCCAGGTCTGCGCGTTTGTAGCGCACCAACTGGCCCAACAAGAGGTAGTGATCGCCCCGCGGCTGGTCGGGGTCGAATGCGAGCACGTCGACCGGCGGATGCACCACCACCGCATCGCGCCGGTACACCTTGCGAATGCGCGAAGCGACGAACGCCGAGTTGGCGACGAACACATCCACCCGATCGGCCGACGCGCGGTCCCACAAGCGCAGGTAGTGCGCAATGGGCGGGAACAGCGCGCGCACCACGCGCCCCGCCGTGTTGCGGTAGTCGTGGTACATGTCCCAGACGTAGCGCATCGGCGAGTGGCAATAGCAGATGTGCAGCGCATCGGGGCGCGTGATCACGCCCTTGGCGGGACCGGACTCGCTGCTGATCACGAGGTCGTAGGCCGACAAGTCGAGTTGCTCGCTGGCCATCGGCATCAACGGCAGGTACTTCTGATAGTGCTTGCGTGCGCCGGGCAGGCGGGCAATGAAGGTTTGCCCGATGCGGCCGCGAAAGCGCGGCCCCAGTGTTTCGCGCACCAGCGTCTCGTCGCACACATGCACGAACAGGTCGGCGTCCGGATAGAGCTGCGCAAAGGCGCTGACCACGGCCTCGCCGCCGCGATTGCTGAGCCACCAATAGTGAACGATGGCGACGCGCATGCGTGCTAACGCGCCGCCGAATCGGTCAGCTCGAGCGGCGCGCTGCGGCTTTCGGCGCCGAGCCGATACAGCGACAGCAAGGCGTGCCCGAACCGCTGGGGATGAAAGCGCTGCCGGGCCTCGCGCTGCGCAAGGTCGCCGAGGTCGCGTGCACGCTGCGGCTGGTCGAGCAGCGATTTCACGTACACCGCCAGGCTCGATACGTCGCGCGCCAGCAGCCCGGTGGCGCCATGCGACACCGCATCGCGGTTGCCGACCACGTCGGTCACCACGCACGGCAGGCCCACCGCCATGGCTTGCAGCACCGACAGCGGCATGCCTTCCCAGTACGAGGTCTGCACGTACACATGGGCGCGCGATAGTTGTGCGCGCACCTCGTCCTGGCTGACCCAGCCAGTGACCTCCACACCGGCCGCGCGCAACACCTGCTCGTGGCGCGGATCGCCCGCGCCGACCCAGATGAACCGCACCGGCTCGCCGGCATAGTGAAAGCGCGCCGCCAACTCGGCGAACTGCGTGGGCCCCTTCTGCTCGCAAGCGCGCCCGACCGTCACCACCCGCGGCGTCGGATCGGGTTCGCGTTCGACGTTGAAGTAGGCTTCATCGACCGGGTTCTCCAACACGGCCGCCGCGCGCCGCGTCAGCCGTTCCAGCTCGAGCGCCTCGCCGTGGCCGCAGCCAACGGGCAGACAAGCGCTGAAGCCGGCCACGCGTTCGAGCAAGCCGGCCATCGCGCCCGCCAGCGGCCGCTGCTGGTTCAAGCTCGACAGGCCGTGCGGCGAGTAGAAGATCGGCGGCAGCGACGCCCGCGGTTCGCCGAGCGCGAGCCGACCCACGAGGCCGGCCTTTGCCGCGTGCAGGTGCACGGCGTCATAGTGGTGCGTGCTGAGCTCGCTGCGCAACGCCTGACGCAGCGCCCGCAGGAACGCCCAGTGGCCGCGTTCGCTCGCGCCGTCAATCTCGACCAGCCGCACTTGCGGATCGAACTGCGAGCTCACGTCGTCGGGCGTTCCGCCGTTGCGGCTGTACACCAGTGTCTGGCGCACACCCGCATGCACCAACTCGCGCGTGGCAAGAGCCAGAAACGCCAGCACGCCTGCGGCCAGGTGCTCGGTGGCATGCAACACGTTCCATGATGAAGGGGACGACAGCGAATTCATGAAGCAGGTGTGTTCAGTTCCAGTTCGAAGTTGGGCAAGGCGGCGCGCGCGCCGGCGGTGGCCGGCGCCACGATGCCCGTGCGCACCAAGCGGTCGAGCAGGATGCGGGCATTCGCGTCCCACAGGTAGATCGCCATGCGCTCGGCGGCACGATGCTTCAGCGCCTCGCGCAGCGCCGGCGCGTCGTCGCGCGTCATCACGTCACGCAGCCGCGCTGCCAGCGAGGCCGGGTCGTTCGGATCGAAGTACAGTACGGCGTCGCCATAGATCTCCGGCAGCGACGCCGCTTGCGCCGCCAGCACGGGGCAGCCGTTGGCCATGGCCTCCAGCGGCGGAAGTCCGAAACCTTCGTACAGCGATGGAAAGATGAACCATTGGGCGTGCCGGTACAGCACGTTGAGTTCCTCGTCGGGCACGAAGCCCAGCAGCTTCATCGCGCCGGGCGGCGGCGCCTCGATGCCCTGGTACACGCGCGAGTCCGAGCCGCCGGCCACCGCCACCGGCAGCCGCTGCTGGCTGCCCAGCAGGTTCAGTGCGCGCGGGATGATGCCGAAGTTCTTGTTCCACTTGAGGCTGCTCACCGCCAGCAGGTAGCCACTGGGGGTGAGGCCATGGCGGCGCAGGACTTCGGCTTCGTCGACCTCGGGCGCCACGCGCACGTGTTCCCATCCCGATCGGCCGACGACGATGTCGTTGCGCGCCAGCCTGAAGTGCGTCTTGAGTTCGTGGGCCGAGAAGTGCGACACCGTCATCAAGCTGTGCACGCGCGGCGCCAACACGCTGACCAGCAGGTTGTTCAGCAGTCGGTAGCCCGTGGAATAGGTCTGTGGATGCGCGCGCACCGAGGCGTCGTGCACCGTCACGACCTGCAGGCGCTTGAGGATCGGCGCGCTGTAGTTGGCGTTGATCAGATAGGCACCACGCGCGAATGCGGCCAGCGACACCTGCTCCCACATGTGCCCGGTGAAGAACTGCAGCGTGTGGATCTCGAAGTTCTCCAGCAGCGGGATGTCCACTGCATCATGCGGCAGAGCAAGTTGCCACCTGATGCCCTCGAGAAACTGGGGGTATCGGCTCAGCAGTTCATCGAGCGAACGCAGGGTCTCGACGCCGTAGCGCTGAACCCCAGTGCGCGGCTGCGCAAAAAAACGTCCAT
>DATKJN010000776.1:0-3342 GCA_035543655.1 Burkholderiaceae bacterium
GGGTGTTGCGCCGTGCCGCGGCGATCGAGCTGGTGGTGGCCAGCGGATCCGGCGGCCGCGGCGAGTTGTGCTTCGATCGACTCACGCTGACCACGCTGCCCGCGCCCGGGCCGCGGCCCACCGAAGTGGTCAGCGTGTCGCCGCGGCATTGGCAGGTCGACTTCGGCGAGCTGCGTGAAGTCAATGGCCTGCTCGTGCACTGGCCGCGTACCGCACGCACGGCCGACTTCGACGTGCGCCTGTCCGATGACGCGCGCCGCTGGCGCACGGTGCGCCGTGTGCGCGACTCGGGCCGCGCCGTGCAGGCGCTGTGGCTGCCGGCGGAGCTGGAGGCGCGCCACGTGCGACTGGCTTTCCGTCAAGCGGGGACCGTGCCGCCGGAGCATGTTGAAGTGAAGGGCCCGCTGGAGTGGCCCACGCTGAATGCCGCGCTGTCCGCGCTTGCCGGCGCATTGCCGCGCGGCCGTTTGCCGCGCGGTTTCGTCGGCGAGCAGAGCTACTGGACGCTGCTCGGCGTCGACCAAGGCGGCGCGAGTGCCGCCGTGGTGTCCGAAGACGGCGCCATCGAGCCGCGCAAGCGCGGGCCTTCGTTGGAGCCGTTTGTCGTCGACGACTCCGGCCAACTGATCACCTGGGCCGACGTCACCACCGCGCACGCGCTGCGCGAGGGCTATCTGCCGCTGCCCGAGGTGCGCTGGTCGCGGCCCGGCGTGACGCTGTCGATCGAAGCCGGCGCAGCCGGTTCGCGCGAGCGGGCACAGGTGATCGCGCGCTACACGCTGGCCAACACCAGCGAAGCGCCGCGCCGCCTGACCTTGGCGCTGGCCCTGCGGCCCTGGCAGGTCAATCCGCCGGCCCAGTTCCTCAACACGCCGGGCGGTGCGAGCCGCGTGCAACGGCTGCAGTGGCAGCGCGACACGCTGCGCGTCGATGACCGGCCGTGGCTGCGTGTCTTGACGCCACCGACGCAGGTCGTGGCCGGCACGTTCGACCAAGGCGACGCACTGGTCGACGCTGCAGCGCGACGACCGTTGCGCGCGCTGGTCGACGAACAAGGCCTGGCGAGCGCCGCACTGCGTTGGACCTTCGACCTCGCTCCTGGCGCGTCGCGCAGTGTTGCAGTGGTGCTGCCGCTGAGCGGCGAGCTGAGCGTACCGTCCGGCGCCGACGAGACGTGGGCACGCTCACAACTCGACGCCGTGGCGCTGCGCTGGCGCGAGCGGCTGAACCGTGTCGAGATCGCGCTGCCGGCGGCTGGCCAGGGAACAGTCGACACTTTGCGCAGTTCGCTGGCGCACATGCTGATGTCGCGCGATGGGCCGGCCTTGCAGCCGGGCACGCGGTCGTATGCGCGCACCTGGGTGCGCGACGGCGCGATGATGGTCGCCGGCTTGCTGCGTCTGGGCGAAGTGCAGGCCGCGCGCGAGTTCGTGCAGTGGTATGCGCGCTTCTTGTTCACCAACGGCAAGGTGCCTTGCTGCGTGGACGCGCGCGGTGCCGACCCGGTGCCGGAGAACGACAGCCACGGCGAGTTCATCTTCGCGGTCGCCGAGCTGTGGCGCCACACGGGCGATCGCGCCTTGCTGCGCTCGCTGTGGCCGCAGGTGGATGCGGCGGCGCGCTACATGGAGCAGTTGCGCCAGTCCGAGCGCAGCGCGTTGAACCGCACACCAGGTCGCGAAGCGTTCTTCGGCTTGATGCCGGCGTCGATCAGCCACGAGGGCTATTCGGCGAAGCCGGTTCACTCGTACTGGGATGCCTTCTGGGCCCTGGCCGGCTACCGCGATGCGGCCGATCTGGCCGCAGCGCTCGGCGAACAGGTGCGTGCGGCCGAACTGGCTTTGCAGCGCGACGAGTTCGCGGCCGACCTCGGTCGCTCGCTGCGCACGACGATGGCGCAGCACCGCATCGAGTACCTGCCCGGCGCGGCGGAGCTGGGTGACTTCGACCCCAGCTCCAGCACGCTGATCTTCAATCCGGCCGGCGCAGAGGCGCTGGTTGAACGCAGCACGCTCGAGGCGACCTGGGAGCGCTACTGGCGCGAGTCGGTCGAACGCATCGAAGGCCGCCGCAACTGGGACGACTACACGCCCTACGAGTGGCGTTCGGTGTCGGCCTTCGTGCGCCTGGGCCAGCCTCAGCGGGCGCAGGCACTGGCCGGTTTCTTCATGCGCGACCGCCGCCCCTCGCCGTGGAACCAGTGGGCCGAGGTGGTGGGCCGCGAGCCGCGCAAGGTGCGCTTTCTCGGCGACATGCCGCACGCCTGGATCTCATCGGACTTCATCCGCGCGGCATTGGACGGACTGGCCTACGAGCGTGACGCCGACCACGCGCTGGTGCTGGCTGCCGGCGTGCCGCGCGACTGGTTGGCCAGCGGCGTCACCGTGCGCGGGCTGCGCACGCGCCACGGCGCGCTGAGCTACCGGCTGCAACGCGACAGTACAGCGGTGCACTTGAACGTCGATGCAGGGTTGAACACGCCGCCCGGGGGACTGTGGCTTGCGTGGCCCGGCGACGACGCGTTGCCGCAGGCGAGCATCAACGGCCATGCGGCGGGTTGGGAGGGTCGCATGCTGCGCATCCCCGCCTTGCCGGCGCAGGTGCGACTGGCGATGCCCTGATCGCGAGCTCGCCGCGCCGCGGGTCCTAATCGATCCGCGCGCCGCTGGCCTTGACCACCGGGCCGTACTTCGCATGTTCGGCCCGCACGAACGCGGCAAACTGCTCCGGCGTGCTCGGTGCCAGTTCGGCCATCAGCGTCGACGCGCGGGCCTTCAGCTCGGGTGACTGCAGCGCGTCGACGAACGCGCGGTTCAAGCGCTGCGTGACGTCAGCAGGCAGCTGAGCCGGACCGAACAAACCGAACCAGGTGTCGACCTGGAAGTCGCTCAGCCCGACACCGCGGCCCGCTTCCATCATCGTCGGCACCTCGGGCATGGCGCCCGAGCGTTTGTCGGTGGTGACGGCCAGTGCGCGCAACTTGCCGGCGCGGATGTTGGCGGCCGCGGTGGCGAGGTTGTCGAACGTGAGATCGACCTGACCCGACAACAGCGCGAGCTGCGCGGCCGGGCCGCCGGGGTAGGGGATGTGCACCATGAACACGCCGGCGCCGGTCTTGAACATCTCGCCAGCCAAATGGCCGGCGCTGCCGTTGCCGCCCGAGCCGTAGTTGAGGCGCCCCGGGTTGCGTTTGGCGTGCGCGACGAGATCGGCAACCGACGCGATGCCCAGGCGATGTGCGGTCTCGGCGTTGAGCACCAGCACGTTGGGCACCTGCGCCACGCGCGTGATCGGCGTGAAGTCGCGCAGCGCGTCGTACGGGATCTTGGCGTACAGCCAGGG
>DATKJN010000777.1:0-2509 GCA_035543655.1 Burkholderiaceae bacterium
TCGGGGTCGGTGTAGGCCACGTTGGGGATCACGCGCGCGTCGAAGCGCGACTTGTCGTCGCCCGAGGCGACCTCTGCCGCCACGTGCGCCTCGTGCACCGCCTTGTGCTCGAGCATCGGCTGGCCGACGATGTCGCCGACCGCGAAGATGTGCGGCACGTTGGTGCGCATCTGCACGTTCACCGGAACGAAGCCGCGCTCGTTGACGACGATGCCAGCCTTGTCGGCACCGATCTTCTTGCCGTTGGGGCTGCGGCCCACGGCCTGCAGCACCAGGTCATAGCGCTGCGGCTCCTTGGGTGCGCCCTCGCCCTCGAAGCGTACATAAATGCCGTCGCTCTTTGCCTCGGCACCGACCGTCTTGGTCTTCAGCATGATCTGATCGAAGCGCGGTGCGTTGAGCTTCTGCCACACGCGCACCAAATCGCGATCGGCGCCAAGCATCAGGCCGTCGAGCATCTCGACCACGTCGAGGCGTGCGCCGAGCGTGGAATACACGCTGCCCATCTCCAGGCCGATGATGCCGCCGCCGACGATCAGCATCTTCTTCGGCAGCTGGCGCAGCTCGAGCGCGCCGGTGGAGTCGACGATTCGCGGATCGTCGGGCAGGAACGGCAAACGCACGGCCTGCGAACCTGCCGCGATGATGCATTGCTTGAAGCGGATGGTCTGCTTCTTTCCGGTCTTGTCCTGGCCAGTGCCGCTGGTCTCTTCGACGATCACGTGATGCGGGTCGGCAAAGCTGCCGTAACCGCGCACGACCGTGACCTTGCGCATTCGCGCCATGGCCGCGAGACCGCCAGTGAGCTTGCCGACGACCTTGTTCTTGTGCGCCAGCAGCTTGGCGCCGTCGACGCTCGGCTTGGCGTAGGCGACACCCAGGTCGGCGAAATGCGCCACCTCATCCATCACGGCCGCCACGTGCAGCAGCGCCTTCGACGGGATGCAGCCCACGTTGAGGCACACGCCACCGAGCGTGGCGTAGCGTTCCACCAGCACGGCCTTCATGCCGAGGTCGGCGGCGCGGAACGCGGCCGAATAGCCGCCCGGGCCGCCTCCGAGCACCAGCAGGTCGCACTCCAGGTCCACGCCGCCGCTGTGGCGCGCGGCCACCGGGGCGGCGGGCATCGCTGCAGTCGCGGCTGGCGCAGCCGCTGGCGCCGGCGACGGCGCTGCAGGCGGTGGCGCGGCTGAAGAACTGGCTGCACCCGTGCCCTCGCCTTCAAGCACCAGCAACGGCGAACCCTGGCTCACCTTGTCGCCCAGCTTGACGCGCAACTCCTTGACGACGCCGGCGGCGCTCGACGGGATCTCCATCGAGGCCTTGTCGCTCTCCACCGTGATCAGGCTCTGGTCCACCGCCACACGATCACCCGGCTTGACCAGCAGTTCGATCACCGCCACGTCTTTGAAGTCGCCGATGTCGGGGACCATGACTTCGATGGTTGCCATGTCAGTCTCTCAGTTTGATGGTGTGCGCCCGAATGGGCTGCGCGGAGTTCTTGTCGAACTCGCAGCCGGCGCGCACGCCGAGCTCCACCAGTTCACGGGCGCTGCGTGCGCGGTCGAAGTGCGCATACATCGCACCGAGCGCAAAGCTGCGCCCCGAACCGATGGCCCAGAAACGATCGAACTCGAACACCTCGCGGTACGAGTACACGCCATAGACACCGGTCGCGTTGGCGATCAGCACGGTGAACTGGCTGCTCTCGTAGGGGTCGGAGTCTTCTTCCTTGGTGTTGAGGAAGAACTGTTCCTTCAGCTTCGGATGCAGCTTGAGGAAGGTCTCGAACACCTCGTCGCGCGAGCCGAGCTTGAGCTCCGGCTTCGGCAGTGCACCGAGCGCACGGCGCAGCACCGGAAAGTGCGCCGTGGTGCCAGCCATGCCGATCCACGAGTCGCCGATGCGAAACACCTTGTCGTTCGCTTCGTAGCCGTGCGCCAGACGCGTGTCGCCGAAGGTGACCAGCGCATCGGCGGCGATCGCCACCTGACCCGCCTTGCAGGCCACGCAGATCGTGGTCATCGCACCGGCCTCCCGTGCGATGACGCCTCGCTGGCGGCGGTCACAACGACACCCGACGGAAGTCGGCCAGCAGGGCTGCCAGATAGGCGTTGAAGCGCGCCGCGGAGGCACCGTCGATCACGCGGTGGTCGTAGGAGAGCGACAGCGGCAGCATCAAGCGCGGCTGGAACGCCTTGCCGTCCCACACCGGCTTCGTGTAGCCCTTGGACAGGCCGAGGTTCGCCACCTCCGGCGCGTTGATGATCGGCGTGAAGTGCGTGCCGCCGATGCCCCCGAGCGAGCTGATGGAGATGCAGCCGCCGGTCATGTCGGCGGGGCCGAGCTTGCCGTCGCGTGCCTTCTTCGACAGCTCGGCCATCTCCTGCGCGATCTGCAGCAGGCCCTTCTTGTCGGCATCTTTCAGCACCGGCACCACCAGGCCGTTGGGCGTGTCGGCGGCGAATCCGATGTTGAAGTAGCGCTTGTAGACCAGCTGTTCGCCATC
>DATKJN010000778.1:0-2367 GCA_035543655.1 Burkholderiaceae bacterium
CGCAGCCTTGAAGCACCAGTGCGCCGGTGCTGGCGACGAGCAGCGCAACAAGCCGCTTTCTGTTCATCATCGTGGTCCCTCCGTCGATGTCAGCACATTCTCCGGCGCGCTCCTGTACGACAGACCGGTTCATGATCGTGAGGTTGTGCGCGATGCTGCAAAGTTCACGTCGCGCGCCGACACCACCTGTCACATCCGTGGCGCTGCGCGCCGGGACAATCACGCCCTCGAAACCGGCGCGACGTTTTCGCCGGTGATGAAGGAGCAGGACATGAATCCGTCGATGATGAAGGGCGTGATGGTCGGTGGCATCGCGATGGTGGTGCTCGGCGCCAGTGGCGTCACCTACCAGCAGCTCACTAAGCCGAAGTTCGCCCAGGTGGTCACCAGCAAGGAAGTGTTCGAGACCGTGGTGACGCCGCGCGAACACTGCGAAGACGTGCAGGTCAAGCGCCAGGCGCCGGTGAAAGACGAGCATCGCATCGCCGGCACCGCGATCGGTGCCATTGCGGGCGGCGTGATCGGCCACCAGATCGGTGGTGGCTCCGGCAAGAAGCTCGCCACCGTCGGCGGCGCGGCGGCTGGCGGCTACGCCGGCAACCAGGTGCAGAAGAACATGCAGCAGAAGGACGTGGTCACCACCACCGAGCGCCAGTGCAAGACGGTGCAGGACAAGTCGCAGAAGCTGGTGGGCTACAACGTGACCTACCGCCTCGACGGCAAGGAAGGCACGGTGCGCACGTCGTTCAAGCCGGGCGACAAGCTGCCGGTGAAAGACGGCCAGGTCGACACCACGCCGCCGACGCCCGAAGCGAAGTCGTAAGCCCGCGGCGTCAGGCTGGCGCGGTGCCCTTCACCGCCCACGCAGTGGCAGCGTACGAGCGCGGGCCATCGGGCTCGCCATCGAGGTACGCGAGGCGAACGGCCGCTTTCAAGTGCGAACGCGCCGCCGCGTCGAGTGTGGCTGCGTACTCGGCGTGCGGGCCATCCTTGCCGTCGACCGGCGCCCAGTAGTCGTCGAACGACGCGTAGTCCATGCGGATGTGCAGCGCGGTCTCTGCCACGTCGGTCAAGCCTGCCTCGCGCCACGCCTTCGCCAATTCGCCCGGTCGGGTCAGCGGACGGGTGTAGTTCTTGGCACGGCGCTCGTTGGCCTTGGGGTCGAGCATCGCGGCGGTGTCGAAGAACATTCGATTGGCCACCCAGCCGCCGCGCGCATCCCACACGCACGCGCCCACCGTCGAGCCCGGACGCGCCACGCGCTTCATCTCGGCGACGGCCTGCTGCGGCTGGGGCACGAAGTGCAGCACCAGCAGCGACAGCACGCGGTCGAAGCTGCGGTCGGCACACGGCAGCGCGCAGGCATCGCCGACTTCGAACGCGGCGCCGGGGTCGCTGTTGTGACGAGCGGCATGGGCCACATAGGCTGCCGCGGTGTCGATGCCGAGCAACTGCTGCACGCGGCAGCGCTGCAGCAACGCAAATGCCAGACGGCCGGTGCCGCAGCCCACGTCGAGCACCCGCTCGCCATCGGCCACGCCGACGAAATCGAGAAACGGTTCGGCGAGGCGCCTGCTCCAGCGACCCATCTGCAACTCGTATCCATCGCCGTCGCTGGCCAGGAATGTGGATGCGGGTGCGGTGCCCATGCAGCACAGTCTCGCAGATCGACCGGCACGCAGCGGCCGGCGACCGGTGCGCTGCCTTTCAGCTCAAGGCCCGTCGCCACGCTGCGCCGTGCGCCAGCGCGGCTGCGCATCGATGCGGGCCAGCAGTTCGCGCCACGGCCGCAGGCGCGCAGGCGCGCAACCGCAATCGCGCCCCTGCGCACCCAGCCACAGGCGATCGCGATCAAAGCTCAGCACCGGCTCGAGGTCGCTGCGATGCGACAGCGCCACGGCCAGCGGGTTGAGCGAATCGAGCGCCAGCGGGTCGACGAACGGCAGGCGCGCCAGCGCCACCACGTGGGCCTGCACCACGCCCGGCGTGGCAAGCGGCCGATGGCGCGCATAGAGTAGCCGCAGGGCCGACGGCGGCGAGCCCGCGGCCAGCAGCAAGAAGAACTTGCTGATCGCCGAGTCCTCGCAGTCGCCGCGGCAGAGCGCCAGGGTTTCGAGCGGCGTGAGCCAGACGTCGTCGCCGAATTGTTCGGCATCGTCGGCATGAACCACGCGCCGGTTGATCGCATCATTGACCCACGCGAAACGTTCGCGCAGCGGAAAGCGCGCCGCCTCATCGGCCAGCGCCTCGAACTCTTCCCACGCGCGGCGCAGCGGCGGACCCGAAACCAGCACCCGCTTGAGGCTTCGCGTTTCTCCCAGCGCCTTCATCGGCTGCGCCCACACGGCGGCGCACGCCAGAGCCATC
>DATKJN010000779.1:0-3537 GCA_035543655.1 Burkholderiaceae bacterium
GTGGCGGCCGAGGTGTTGCGCGCGTTGTCGCTGTTCGGCCTGCTGGCGCTGGTGCTGGGGCAGGCGCTGTCGCTGCCACTGCTGGCGCTGCTCGGCTTTGTCGGCGCCGCCGGCACCGTGGGCTTCAGCGTGGCCGCACCGGCGCTGGTGCCCGCGCTGGTGCCCAAGAGCGATCTGGCACGCGCCAACGCGCGGCTGGAGCTGGCGCGCAGCATCGCATTTGCCGCCGGCCCCGCGGTGGCGGGCGCGCTGGTCGCCTGGGCCGGCGCGTCGATCGCCTTCGCCTGCGCCACCGCGCTGTCGGTGTGCGCGGTGTTGTGGCTGTTGCGGCTGCCGAGCGCGCCGGTGCTGCCGGCGGCCGCGCGGCGCCACCTGCTCGACGAGCTGCGCGAAGGCGCCGGCCTGGTGTGGCGGCATCCGCTGCTGAAGCCGGTGATGTGGACCGCGGTGGTGTGGAACATCGCGTGGTTCGTGCTGCAGGCGGCGTACGTGCCGTATGCGATGCGCCACCTCGGGCTCGACGCCGGCGGCGTGGGCCTCACGCTCGGCTGCTACGGCGCCGGCATGCTGATCGGCGCCACGCTGGCCGCGCGCGCGGCGCGCTCGCTGCCGTTCGGCGCCGCGGTGCTGCTGGGCCCGTTGATGTCGGTGTGGGCCGCGGCCGCGATGCTCGCCAGCTGGTGGTGGCCGCATGCGGCGTGGGCGGCGCTGTCGTTCGTGTTGTTCGGCGCCGGCCCGCTGGTGTGGACGGTGACCACCACCACGCTGCGCCAGACGCTGGTGCCGGCGCGCGTGCTGGGCCAGGTGTCGGCGATTTTTCTCACGGTCAACACCGGCGCGCGGCCACTCGGCGCGGCGCTCGGCGGCGTGATCGGCGCGCACTGGGGCGAAGGCGCCTGCATCGCGCTGGCCGCGGTGGGCTTCGTGGTGCAGGCACTGCTGATCACCGGCTCGCCGGTGCGCGTGTTGCGGCGGCTGCCGGCGCCGGCGGTGTGACCCGATTGCTCAGGTAGTGCGCGTGGCGCCTGTCCTCACGTGGTGCGCGCTGCGCCGCGTGCCGCCACACACGCCGCAATGCGCCACGCGCGATCGGCCTGGCGTTCGAGCTCGTACACCACCATCCACGGCGCGCCGGCGGCATCGGTCATCTGCACGCGCTGGATCAGCTTGTCGTCGAGCCACTCGGGCTTGAGAAACGTGACCGCGGCCGGCCGGTGCACCACCGGGTAGCCCTGGCGCACCATCGCCAGGAAACGCTCGGCGGTGACGAACATCGCGCGGATGCCCGGCGCGGCATAGGAGAACGCCTTGTCCGCATCGTCGGCGGCGAACGCGGCGAGTTGCGCCTCGATCACCTCGCGCACGGCCTTGGCGTCGGCGGCCGACACGTCGGGCGCGGCGCGCAGCGGGGACACCCACCCCAGCCCCGCGCACAGGGCCGCCATCAACCACGCGCGTCGGTGCATGCCTTGCCATCCCATCTGTGCTGACGTCACGCAGCGCATCTTGCCCGCTCAAACAAAAGCGCGCCACAAGAAGCCCAGGCCGCCCAGCACGACCACGGCCTCCATGATGCGCAGGTGAAGCTGCTGCGGCATGCGCGCCAGGATGGCGCGCGCCACGAAGGCACCGGGCGCCGTGCACAGGCCCACCAGCGCGCCGGTGACCGCCAGCGACGCGTCGAGCCGCGCCGCGCTGCCGAACAGCAGCACCTTGGCCCCGCTCATGATCGTGGAGATCACCGCGTCGGTGGCGATCAGCGCGGGGCCCTGCACGCCGGCGGCCATCAGCATCGAGATCAGGATCACGCCGGTGCCGGTCATGCCGCCCTCGATGACGCCGAACGCGCCGCCGGCCACCGCCTCGCCGCGCGGCCCGAGCTGCATGCGCGCGCGCTGCAGCAGGCGGCGCAACGGGATGCTGATCAGCAAGAACACGCCGAGCAGCAGCGCCACCCAGCGCGCATCGAGCCGCGTGTAGCCCCACGCGCCGACCAGGCACGCCGGCAGGCCGAGCCACAACATGCGCCGCACGTGCAGCCACTGGATGTCGCGGCGGAACGCCAGCACGCGGCTGGCGTTGTTGATCATCATCGCCACCGCCATCACCGGAATGATGTGGGTGACCCCGATCACCGGCGCCAGCGCGATCGGCAGGATCAACCCGGTGCCGTAGCCGGCCAGGCCGCCGAGCACCGCGGCCAAGAAGGCGACGATGCCGACGCCGACCCACTGCAGCAGCAGCGGCGCGGCGGGGAGCGAAGCCAGGAACGAGGTGATGTCCACCGGGCGACATGATGCGGCACGCAGGATCCGGCTGCGGACTGCGACTTCTTGTGAACGAAAGCCGCGGCCGATTCACCCGGCGCTTGACGCTGCGCGGCCCTTGCGGCGACAGTGCGCCCTGCCGCACGGCTCAGGTGGACGCCGCCCCGACGCCGCCGGCCGTCAGCGAAAATTTAGGCCAACCAATGCGCCGGGCGCGTGATGCGGCCAGGGGAACAAATATCAGGCAGGAGGGACAGTTGCACGCGATTCTTCGAGATGTCTCAAGGTGGCTTAGGCGGAATGCGAACGCGTTCAGCGTTCCGTCCAATTTACGTTAGGCGTCATGTCGAAACTGACGTATCTCGTTTTGGTGATCGTGGTCGCCGCAGCGCTCCTCCTGAGGAACGGCCCCAGCACAGCCGCGGTGTCTGTCCTCCTCGCCTTCGCTGCTCTGGCGGCCATTCCGCTGTACTTCGCAACGCGTGACCGCTCGCGCTCTGCATCTGGTGGTGAGCGCGTTGCTGCTACGGCTTGGGTTTGGGTGCGCCGGATTCTCGGCGTGGGCATGGGACTCTTCATGCTCACGGGCGCTGCGTTCATGGCAATCGCAGATACCGGACCGCCCGGGTTGCCAAACCGGTGGGTTGGTGTGTTCCTGCTTGCGTTTCTGGGCGCGTTCCTTGTCTACTTTGGCTTTGTCGGTCAAGGTGCGCGCCGATACCAGTGGCGTGATGATGTCGACCTACACAGGCAGAACAGGCGTCGCTATCGGTGGTGGTTTTAAGCGTGGCTAGCACCGAAGCACATTCGGAAGACATTGCAGCGGCCATCGTCCGCGCCCTGGTGCTGTATTCGTTGGCTGAGTTCCAAGCCAGCCACGCAACAACAATTCGCGTTCATGCACATGGCGTGTCGTTCAAAGTCTCCGATGACGGGCGCGGCCACGCCATGGACCGCACCGTCGCGGGTCAGCCATACGTGAACGTTGTGTACTCACACCTGGACTTTCCCTTTGCCAAGTCTGATGCGCCGCCAGTTCAGCTTCACGCAATCGGCTTGTCGCTCATCAACACGCTATGCAGCCAGCTCGTGGTCACGGTTCACAAGCAAGGCGCCGCATTTCGGCGTACATACCGCGATGGTCGCCTCATCGGTGACGAGACACTGAGCACTGGATTCGGTGAAACCGGCAATGCCATTGCTGGCGCAGTGAGTCCCCGCCTTCAGCCTCACGCCGTTGACCACCAGCGCCTTCGGCAGTGGCTTGGCT
>DATKJN010000780.1:0-7846 GCA_035543655.1 Burkholderiaceae bacterium
CTGGCGCACTTCTTCCTGCACCGGCATCTCGTTGAGCATCTTGCGCAGTTCGATCGTGTACTGGATGGCGAGCGTTTCGCGCTGCTCGATCTGCTGAGCCAGCGAGACCCCCTTGCGCGTGGCCTCGTTCTCGTTCTTGAAAAAGTGCTCGAGAAACTTCTCGAACTCGACCAGCACGGTCTGGAACACGCGGCGCCCGGTGTCGGGATAGGCCTCGACCACCTGCACCACGCGCTTGACCTCCTTGCTCAAGGCCTCACCGGAGTTCTCGGTCTGCGACGAGTCGAAGCCCATCACGCAAGCGCCCATGCGATCGATCAGGCGCCGCGCCGGATGGTCAATGGTGGCAAAGAAGTCGGGCTCGCTGACGGCCACGCGCAGCACCGGCATCTGCAGTCGGGCGAACCACACACGAATCGCGGCAGGGATGCGGTCCTCGGTCAGGATCGACTGAAACATCATGGCGACGATTTCGATCGTCGCGCGTTCCACCGGTGTGGAGGCGGCTTGCTTGAGCGCCTGCTTGCGTTGCTGCAGTTCGGCCAGCAACTGCGGCGTGCTGACGCCGGCGGCGTCGGCGCCGGTGCGCGCCACCAGGCGTTGCTGCACGCCGGCCTGGGCGTTGCTGATGGCCTCGGCAAGCACCGGGGACACCGGTTTCATCTGTGCCGTGTCGCCGAAGCCGGGCAACTGTCGGCCCACCAGCTTGTTGAGCCGGCTCAGGATCTCGCCGGAGTTCTCGCGCTTGAGCGGTCCGGCGCGCGTCATCAGGCGCGTCTCGTCGCCGACGCCCCCGCGACCGCCCGTGCCCGTGAGGTTGCCGCGCATCGAGGTGGTGATGTGATCGCCAGGATTGGCCCCCAACGCACCCGAGAACATGCCTCCGGTGTTGACCCCACGCGAGCGCCGGATCAACGGTCGCAAGTCGATCTCGGGCAACACGCGGTGTTCGATCAGCCAGCGGTTGGCCTCGTGGTAGGCCTCTTCGACGATGTGGGCCAGCTCGTCGTGCAACACGGCTTGCAACTCGCGCCAGCCATCCAGGGTCATGCCCGAGGTGCGCCACGCGTCCAGCACGATGCGCGCCAGCACATGGGCGCGCACCATGTCATGGGCATCGAGCTCGGAGCGCTTCTCCAGCGAGGACACACGCGAGCGCAGATCCGAAAACTCCCAGGAGCCACGGTCCATGATCGCCAGCGCCAGCCGCGACGTGAGGATTTCACGCTCGATGGTGTCGTCGTCCACCAGCGACAGGACGCCCGATCCTGGTGTGGGCAGATCGGCGGCGCGCGCGCTGGACAGCGACTGGCCCAGCGCTTGGTAGATGCCATCGGCAATGCCGCGCTGCCAGCCGATGCCGGCTGCATCGAGCGCCTTGAACAGATCGCGTCGCATCAACACCACGGCGGGAACAGCCGCCTTGTCGAGCAGACCGCGGGCTGTTTCGAGCACCGCATTGGACAGCGCCGGCAGCGCAGCCACCACATGATCGGCATACAGCCGCCTGGCCTGTTGGGCGAGGTGACTGGACGCTGCGCCGGCGTTCATAGGGTGGTGCGAGTAGGGGCTGGACTACTCTACACCACGGCACCCGCATTAGGGTCGTTGGGATCCCGGTCCTTGCCGCTGGCGCGGACCAAATCCTCGCGTTTCACTCCCAGCCACATGGCGATCGCCGCCGCCACAAATACGGATGAATAGATCCCGAACAGGATGCCGATGGTCAGCGCGATTGCGAAATAGTGCAGCGTCGGCCCACCGAACAACAACATGGCCAACACCATCATCTGGGTCGAGCCGTGCGTGATGATGGTGCGGCTCATCGTGCTGGTGATGGCGTGATCGATCACCTCGTGCGTGGTCATCTTGCGAAATTTGCGAAAGGCCTCTCGGATCCGGTCGAAGATCACCACCGACTCGTTCACCGAGTAACCCAGGACCGCCAGCACCGCGGCCAGCACGGCGAGCGAGAACTCCCACTGGAAGTAGGCGAAGAAGCCGAGGATGATCACCACGTCGTGCAGGTTGGCCACGATGGCGGCGATCGAGAACTTCCACTCGAAGCGGAAGGCCAGATAGACCATGATGCCGACCACCACGAAGGCGAGCGCTTTCAGGCCATCGGCATAGAGCTCCGAACCCACCGCAGGGCCGACGAATTCGGTGCGCGACAGTTTCACCGGCTCGACGTTGTTGGCCGCCGCGCAGGCGAGGCGGCTGGCCTGATCGCCCTGGGCCTCACCCCGCTGGAGCTTGCCGCCTTCCGCGCTGCACAGCTTGTCAAACACCAGCCCGGCAATGTCGCTCTGCTTCACGTCGCCGCGGATCGGCAATCGGATCAACACGTCGCGCGACGTCCCGAAGTTCTGCACCTGCACCTCGCCGAAGCCCATGGACTCGACGGTGCTGCGCACCTTGTTGATGTCGGCCGGTTGGGTGTACCCCACTTCCAACACGGTGCCGCCGGTGAACTCGATCGACAGGTGCAGCCCCCGCGTGGTGAGGAAGAACACCGCGGCGGCGAAGGTCACAAACGAGATGATGTTGAACACCAGCGCATGCCGCATGAACGGAATGTCGCGCCGGATGCGAAAGAACTCCATGCGCCAGCCCTCAGCCTTGCACCGGCGGTGTGTCCGCAGGCTCTGGTCGCCACACCTGGCCGATCGACACGTTCTTCAAGCGCTTCTGGCGGCCGTACCACAGGTTGACCAGCCCGCGCGAAAACAGCACCGCGGAGAACATCGACGTCAGGATGCCCAGGCAATGCACCACGGCAAAGCCGCGCACCGGACCGGAGCCGAACGCCAGCAAGGCGAGGCCGGCGATCAGGGTCGTCACGTTGGAGTCGAGAATGGTCGCCCACGCGCGCTCGTAGCCGGCGTGGATCGCCGCCTGCGGCGGCGCGCCGCCGCGCAACTCTTCGCGCACACGCTCGTTGATCAGCACGTTTGCATCGATGGCCATGCCCAGAGTCAGCGCAATGGCCGCGATGCCGGGTAGGGTCAGCGTGGCCTGCAACATCGACAGTACCGCGACCAACAGCAACAGGTTGAACGCCAACGCCAGTGTCGAGAACACGCCGAACAGCAGGTAGTACGCGCACATGAACAGCGCGATTGCGGCGAACCCGTAGGTGACGCTGGCAAAGCCCTTGTCGATGTTGTCCTTGCCCAGGCTCGGACCGATCGTGCGCTCCTCGATGATCTCCATCGGCGCAGCCAGGCCGCCGGCGCGCAGCAGCAGCGCCAGGTCGTTGGCGGCCTCCGTGGTGCCCATGCCGGTGATCTGGAACTGGTTGCCGAACTCGCCCTGGATGCGCGCGACGGTCAGCACCTCGCCCTTGTTCTTCTCGAACAGTATCGCGGCCATGAAATTGCCGACGTTGGCCCGAGTCATGTCCAGCATGCGCCGCCCGCCCTTGGCGTCGAGCGTGACCGACACCGCTGGCTGGTTGTACTGGTCCGGGCGCGGTTGAGCGTCGGTCAGCATGTCGCCCGAGGCCACCACCTCGCGGTGCACGATCACCGGCGCGCCACGCCCGATGCCGAAGCGCTCGCGGCCGAACGGCACGGGCCCGGAGCCGTCGAGCGCGGCGCGTGCCTCGGCCGACATGTCGGCGAGGCGGAACTCGAGGTTGGCGGTGCGGCCAATGATGTCTTTGGCCTTGGCGGTGTCCTGCACGCCGGGCAACTGCACCACCACGCGGTCGGCGCCTTGTTGCTGGATCACCGGCTCGGCCACGCCGAGCTCGTTGACACGGTTGTGCAGCGTGGTGATGTTCTGCTGCAGCGCCTGCTCTTGCACGCGGCGTGCCGCCTCGGGCTTGAGCGAGCCGGTCAGCTTGAAGTCGGTGCCGTCAGCGCCCTCCACCCACTGCAGGTCGGCCATCTGATCGGCGAGCAGCGCTTGCGCCTGCGTCAGGACCGCGCGCTCGCGGAAGCGGATCGTCACAACGTTGCCGTCGCGCACGATGCCGGCGTGGCGGATGCCTTTGTCGCGCAGCAGGCTGCGCAGGTCGCCGGCATACGACTCGGCCTTCTTCGACAAGGCCGCTCGCATGTCGACCTGCATCAGGAAGTGCACGCCGCCGCGCAGGTCGAGCCCGAGGTACATCGGCAGGGCACGCAGGCTGGCCAGCCACTGCGGGGAACGCGACAGCAGGTTCAGCGCGACGATGAAGCTGGGATCGTTTGGATCCGGGTTGAGCGCCTTGGCGATCGCATCCTTGGCCTTGATCTGTGTATCGGTGTCGACGAAACGCGCCTTGGCCGAGGTGCCCTCGAATTGCACGAAATCGGCTTTGATGCCGGCCGAGTTGAGCGCAGATTCGATGCGCGCCACGACACTGGAGTCGAGCTTGAGCGTGGCCTTGCCGCTGGACACCTGCACGGCCGGCGCCTCGCCGTAGAAGTTGGGCAGCGTGTACAGCAGACCCACCACCAGGGCGATCGCCAGCAGCAGGTATCTCCACAGCGGATAGCGGTTCATCGCCGCAGCCCTCGAGGCGCCAGGCTCGACGTCACTTCAACGTGCCCTTGGGCAGCACCTGCACGATCGACGAGCGCTGCACCTGCAGCTCGATGCCGGTGGCCACTTCCACGTGCACGTAGGTCTCACCGAGCTTGGACACGCGTCCCAGCACGCCGCCTGCGGTGACGACTTCATCGCCCTTGGCCAGCGCCTCGACCATGGCCTTGTGCTCCTTCTGTCGCTTCATCTGCGGCCGGATCATGATGAAGTACAGCACCACGAACATCAGCACCAGCGGCAGCAGGCTCAGCAGGCTGGATTCGGTGCCGCCGCCGCTGGGGGCGGGTGCTGTCTGGGCGAAGGCTTGCGAGATGATCACGGGCACATTCCTTTGTTGTGTGCGACTGCCGCGGCCGCTGGCCGGCGGGCAAAGCACGAAATTCTAGGCCCTGGCCTGCGCTGGCCGGGTGGCAGTGCGCGTCAGAACAACGCCATGCTCAGTTTGCGGCGGTACTGATCGACCACCGGGTCGCTCACCGCCGCAGTGGGCTTGCCGGCGACCTCGAGCGTGCCTTTGGCTTGCTCGGGTGCTGCTTTGGGTGCCGGCTTGTGCATCAGTTCCAGGATCGCGACATAGGTCTTGCGCGCCAGCTGATCGTTCCACTGCTTGTCGCGCATCACGATCTCGAGCAGCTCGTCCATCGCCTCGGTGAAGCGGCCGGCGGCGAAGTGACGTTGCGCCAGTTCGTGGCGCGCGTCGAAGTCGCGCCGATTGGCGGCGATCGCCGCCTGCAGCGCATCGGCGCTGCGCGCCGTGGCGGCCTTCTCGCTCGCATCGAGCCACAAGCCGAGCGCCGCGATGCGGGCATCGAGCGCGGCCTTGCCGGCCATCGGGTCGTACGCCATCCGCGCTTGCGCGGTGCGGCCGAGTTCGAGCAGCAGCTTCACATAGTCGCCGCGGGCGACGTCGTTGCCGGGTGCCACGGCCACGGCCTGTTGCAGCTTGGCCAGGGCGGCATCGGTGTCGCCCTCGGCCTCCAGCACCTCGGCCTCCTCGGCCTGCGCCTCGGCTTGCGCGTCTTCGCTGCTTGGCACATGGCGGTCGAGAAACTGGCGAATCTGCGCCTCGGGCTGTGCGCCGACAAATCCGTCGACCGGCTGCCCTTGGTCGAATAGCACGCAGAACGGAATGCTGCGCACGCCGAAAGCCTGGCTCAGCTGGCCGGCGATCTCGGGTTGTTCGTCGCTGTTGAGCTTGGCCAGCGAGAAACGGCCGCCGTAATCTCGCTCCAACTTTTCCAACACCGGACTCAGCGACTTGCAGGGGCCACACCACGGCGCCCAGATGTCCAGCAGCACCGGCGCGCGCGTGGACGCCTGGATGAGTTCGGATTCAAAGTTCTGGATGGTGATGTCGATCATGGCAGAACGGTCGAAGGCGCGGAGCCGCGCCGGCTAGATATGGGCCCGGCGCCTACAATGCAAGCCCTTTCGAATCTTCGCGAGAGACCGTGTTGTCTACCGATCCCCCCGTCGTCGGCGTGCTGATGGGCTCGTCCAGCGACTGGGAGACCTTGCAGCATGCAGCGGCCATTCTCGCCGAGTTCGGCGTCCCCCACGAATGCCGCGTGGTTTCGGCGCACCGCATGCCTGACGACATGTTCGCGTATGCCGAGGGTGCGGCGGCGCGCGGCTTGAAGGCCATCATCGCCGGTGCCGGCGGCGCCGCACACTTGCCGGGCATGCTGGCCGCCAAGACCACCGTGCCCGTGTTGGGTGTGCCGGTGGCGAGCCGCCACTTGAGCGGTGTCGACTCGCTGCATTCGATCGTGCAGATGCCCAAGGGCATTCCGGTGGCCACGTTCGCGATCGGCAACGCCGGCGCGGCCAATGCTGCGCTGTTTGCGGTGGCGGTGCTGGCCACTGGCGACGTCGCGCTACGCACCCGGCTCGAGCGCTTTCGCGCCGAGCAAACCGCGGCGGCGCGCGCAATGACGCAGGAGCTGAAGTGACCGCCCACGCGGCGATTGCGCCGGGCGCCACGCTCGGCGTGCTAGGCGGCGGCCAACTCGGCCGCATGTTCGTGCACGCCGCGCAGCGCCTGGGCTACCGCTGCCTGGTGCTCGATCCCGATGCCGACTCGCCGGCCGGCCGCATCGCCGAGCGGCACCTGCGCTGCGACTACCTCGATGAACAGGGACTCGAGGCGCTGGCCGGTGGCGCCCAAGCGGTGACCACCGAGTTCGAAAACGTCCCGGCCGAGGCGTTGCGCCGCCTGGCCGAGCGCGTGCCGGTGTCGCCTGGCGGCGCGGCCGTCGCGGTGTGCCAGGACCGTGCACTCGAAAAGGCCACGTTCGCGCGCTGCGGTGTCCCGTGTGCGCCGCATGCGGTGATCGACAACGAGGCGGCGATCCGGTCGCTGTCCGAAAACCTGCTGCCCGGAATCCTGAAGACCGCCCAGCTCGGCTACGACGGCAAGGGTCAGCGCCGCGTCGACAGCCGCGACGAGCTCGCGGCGGCGTGGCGCGCATTGGGCAGCGTGCGCTGCGTGCTTGAGCGCCGCCTCGATCTGGCGTGCGAGATCAGCGTGGTGCTGGCCCGCGGCGTCGATGGCGGCGTGATCAGCTTTGCGCCGTTTCGCAACCTGCACCGCGATGGCATCCTCGCCGTGACGCAATGGCCAGCCCCGGGCATCGAGGCATCGGTTGCCGAACGCGCCGACGCTGCGGCGCGCTCGATCGCCACCACGCTGGAGTACGTCGGCGTGCTGTGCGTCGAGTTCTTTGTGCTGCGCGACGGTTCGCTGTGCGCCAACGAGATGGCGCCGCGTCCTCACAACTCCGGCCATTGCACGATCGATGGCGCCGACGTCAGCCAGTTCGAGTACCAGGCGCGCGCGATGGCGCGTCTGCCGTTGCCAGCGCCGCGGCTGCACTCGCCGGCAGTGATGCTCAACCTGCTGGGTGACCTGTGGCGCGATGACGCAGCGCCCGACTGGGCCGGTGTGCTGGCGCTGCCGGGTACGCACCTGCACCTGTACGGCAAGACGCAGGCTCGGTCGGGTCGCAAGATGGGCCACTTGACCGTGACGGCGTCCACGCTCACGGTGGCGCAAGCGGTGGCGCGCGACGCCGCGCAGCGCCTCGGCATCGCGCCGTGGTGACGCGCGCTCGGAGTGACCCCTTGTCGATCGTCGCCGGCTCCGACCCCCACGCGATCGAGCGTGCCGCACAGGCGCTCGCCGGCGGTGATCTGGTTGTGGTACCGACCGAAACCGTGTACGGGCTGGCAGCGCGTGCCGACGACGACCGCGCGGTGATGCGCATCTTCGACACCAAAGGTCGGCCGAAGGACCATCCACTGATCGTGC
>DATKJN010000781.1:0-3699 GCA_035543655.1 Burkholderiaceae bacterium
CGGGCTCGGTGCGGGCTACACGCAGATCCTGCTCGACGGCGACCGCGTGCCGCCGGGCTTCCAGATCGATTCGATCAGCCCGGAGCAGATCGAGCGCATCGAGATCCTGCGCGCCCCCACGGCCGAGACCGGCGCGCGCGCCATCGGCGGCACCATCAACATCATCACGCGCGAAAACTACTCGCGCAAACTCAACGAGGTGCGCATCGGCACGCAACTCGAGAACGACCATCTCGGCGCCGGCGGCAGCTGGACGCGCCATGACCGGCTCAACGAACTGTGGACGCTGAACTTCTCGCTGTCGGCCTCCGGCGGCGAGGCCGAAGAGCGCACCGTCACCACCACCACCGACACCGACCTCGGCACCGGCGAGGTGACGCGCCTGGCCGACGAGACCAGCACGCGCAACGTGCTGCGCAAGAACCTGCACCTGTCCACGCGCGCGCAGTACCAGGACGACCAGGGCAACTTCGGCTTCGTGTCGCCGTTCATCGTGTTGAACGAAGCCGACGCCACGCGCTTCAGCCGCATCGTGCAGCCGATCGGCATCGACCCGCCGGCCTACGACCACGCGCAGTCCGACACCGACTACCGCTTCTCGCTGGTGCGCGTGCTCGGCCAGTGGCGCCATCGCCTGGCCGATGGCACGCGGCTGGAGTGGCGCGCCAACGGCGGCGAGTCGCAGATCCGCGAGCACACGGTGCGCGAAGAACGCGATGCCGGCGACATCCTGCTGGCCACGGTCGACGACAGCACGCGCATCCGCGACCGCTCGCTGAGCGGCGGACTCAAGGCGTCGAAGCTGCTCGACAACGACCACAGCCTGGTCGGCGGCATCGAAGGCGAGACGGTGAAGCGCAGCGAGACGCGCACCACGCTGCGCGACGGCGCGCCGCTGCTCACCGACTTCGGCGAGAACCTCGAGGCCCAGAGTTCACGCAGCGCGGCCTATCTGCAGGACGAGTGGACGGTCAATCCGAACTGGGCCGCGCACGCCGGCCTGCGCTGGGAGGGCATCTACACGCAAGGCACCGGCGCCGACGGCGAGCGGCCGAGCAACCGCAGCAGCGTGTGGACGCCGCTGCTGCATGCGGTGTGGAAGCCCGACCCGAAGGGCCGCGACCAGCTCCGCATGAGCCTCACGCGCAGCTACAAGGCGCCCACGCTGAGCAGCCTGCTCGGCCGGCCGAGCCTGTCGTTCCGCTTTCCGGTGCCGGGCGCCAACACACCCACCAGCCCCGACCGTGCCGGCAACCCCGACCTGAAGCCCGAACTCGCCACCGGCATCGACATCGCCGCCGAGCGCTACCTGGCGGCAGGCGGCGTGCTCAGCGCCAACTTCTTCTATCGGCAGATCAGCGACTACATGCGCAGCGTGACCACGCTGGAAACCGTGTCGTGGGCACCCGTGCCCCGCTGGGTGTCGCGGCCGCAGAACGTGGGCGACGCCACCACGCAGGGGCTCGAGCTGGAAGCGAAGTTCCGCCTCAGCGAGGTGATGGCCGACGCGCCGCCGCTGGAGTTGCGCAGCAACGTGAGCTTCTTCCGCTCGCACGTGAAGGACGTGCCCGGGCCCAACAACCGCCTCGACCAGCAGCCCGACATGACGTTCAACCTGGGCGCCGACTATCGCTTCCGCGGCACCCCGTTGACCGTGGGCGGCAACCTCAATTACACGCCCGACTACGACACGCGCCTGTCCGAAGAACAGGCCGCGCTCACCGGATCGAAGCGCGTGTTCGACGTCTATGCGCTGTGGACCTTCCAGCCGGGACTCGCGTTGCGCCTGTCGGCCAACAACTGGCTGCCGCGCGACTACACCACCGGCAGTGCGCTCGACTTCGAATCCACGCCAGGCACGTTCACGCGCGAGGCCTCGCGCACGGTCACGTCGAGCTTCACGCAGTGGCAATTGCGGCTGGAGATGAAGCTCTAGCGCCCACCGGCTCCCACGCCGATGCGTGTTCGCGCAGCCAGGCGGTGGCAAGCCGATCGTCCTGCTGCGACGGATGAAAGTCGGCGCGCAGGTAACGCCGCCAAGGCGCGCTCAACGCGCGCACGATGCCGTGGCGGCCGAACAAGAAGCGCCAGCCCTCGAGCCAGGTCCGCGCGCGCCACAAGCTGCCGTCGTGCCACAGGTTGTTGAGCGTCTGGCGCAGCGCATCGGTGATGAAGTTCCAGGTCACCACGCGAAACAAGCGAAGCCGCCACTCTTCGTTGCCGCCCATCGCGCGATACAGGTCGAACGCAGTGCTGCGGTGCTCGGTTTCCTCGCTGGCATGCCACAGCCACAGCGTGGCCAGCCGTGGCTCGGCACCCGCCAGCGACGAGCGGTCCGACAGCAGGTGCTCGGCCAGGATCGCGGTGAAGTGCTCGGTCGCCGCCGTGGCACCGACCCAGATGCGCAGGTCCACGCCTTCGAGCTTCTTCAGCCGGCGCAGCGCGCGCGCATCCCATCGGTTGACCAGGCCTTGCTGGGCCAGGTGGTCGTTGAACAGCGCATGGATGCGCCGGTGCGTGGCCTCCTGGCCGATGAAAGCCTTGATCGCCGGCTCGAACACCGCACGCTGGTCCTGCGGCAGCGTGGCCACGCCGGCGCGCACCGCGTCGATGAAGAACTGCTCGCCGACCGGAAAACTCATCGACAGCGCGTTGAACCAGGCGGTGCGAAACGCATCGCCGCCGCACCAGTGCCGCGGCGGCGGCGTGTCGAGGTCGATCAGCAGGCGGCGCACCACCGGCTCGGCGGTGGCGTGGGCTGCGGCATCGGGGGTGCTCATGGTGCCCGAACATACCACCACGCGCACACGGACGCGGGCGCCGATGCATGATGCCGCGCATGGTTCCTTTGTCGATCCTCGATCTCGCCCCCATCGTCGAAGGCAGCGATGCGGCCAGCGCACTGCGCCACAGCCTCGACCTCGCGCAGCACGCCGAAAACTGGGGCTACAAGCGTTTCTGGCTCGCCGAACACCACAACATGGACGGCGTGGCGAGCTCGGCCACCGCGGTGCTGATCGGCCACGTGGCCGCCGGCACGAAGACGATCCGCGTCGGCTCGGGTGGCGTGATGCTGCCCAACCACGCGCCGCTGGTGATCGCCGAACAGTTCGGCACGCTGGCCACGCTGCACCCCGGTCGCATCGACCTCGGGCTCGGACGCGCGCCCGGCACCGACCAGTTGACCGCCCGTGCGCTGCGCCGCCACCTCAACAGCAACGAAGAAGACGACTTCGCGCGCGACGTCGTCGAGCTGATCACCTACCTCGATCCCTCGCAGCCGGGTCAAGCGGTGCGCGCCATCCCGGGCGCAGGCACGCAGGTGCCGGTGTGGATCCTAGGCTCGAGCCTCTATGGCGCGCAGCTCGCGGCCTACCTCGGCCTGCCGTATGCGTTCGCGTCGCACTTCGCGCCCGACCTGCTCGAGCAGGCGCTCGACGTCTATCGCGAGACCTACCGGCCTTCGGCACGCTGGCCCGAGCCGCACGCGATGGTGGGTGTCAACGTGGTCGCCGCCGACAGCGACGCCGAGGGCGCGCGGCTGCTCACGTCGCTGCAGCAGCGTTTCCTCGGCATGCGGCGCGGCGTGCGCGGCCCGCTGCCGCGGCCGGTGGACTCGATGGACGGCTTGTGGAACGAGGCCGAGCGCCACGGTGTGCAGCGCATGCTGGCCGCCACCGCGAGCGGCGGGCCCGACAA
>DATKJN010000782.1:0-5271 GCA_035543655.1 Burkholderiaceae bacterium
GCGCAAGCTGGTCCTCTTCAACAGCCACGGCGGACAGCGCGCGCATGTCGATCAGGTCGCGTTGCGCTTGCGCGTGGAGTGCGACATGTTGGTGGTGCGGGCGCACAGCTTTGCGCTCGGTGTCCCGACGGGCCTATTCGATGCCGACGAACTGGCTCATGGGCTGCACGGTGGCGCGGTGGAGACGTCTTTGATGTTGCATCTGCGGCCGGACCTGGTGCGGCTCGATGCAGTGAGCGACTTCCCGTCGGCGGGGCGCACTCTGGCCGAGCGCGGCGGCGTTCTGGGCTTGGAAGAGACGGCGGGCCTGGGCTGGATGATGCAAGACGTCAATCCAGACGGTGCCTGCGGCAACGCCACCGCCGCCACCGCGGCCAAAGGCGAGCGGCTGCTGAGCCACTGGGCCGATCGACTGGTTGCGCTGCTGGGCGAGGTGGCCCAGCACCCGCTGCCTCAGCCATCGGTGGTCACGACAGCGGCGTCGTCGCCCCCCGCCAGCGGCGCTTGCGCATAGTGCCCGGCGCGCTGGTGCTTCGTCTGCACATAGCGGGCGTTGTGCGGGTTGACAGGCGCCAACAGGGCGACCCGGTCCACGACATCCAGGCCACCGCGTCGCATCGAATCGATCTTGTGCGGGTTGTTGGTCAGCAACTGGATGCGTGAGATGCCCAGCTGCTTGAGCATGGACACAGCGGGGCCGAAGTCGCGTTCGTCGGCGCTGAAGCCCAGGCAGCGGTCGGCCTCGATGGTGTCCAACCCGGCATCTTGCAGGCGATACGCACGCAGCTTGTTCGCCAGGCCGGTGCCGCGACCTTCCTGACCCAAGTACAGAACCACTCCCCCGGTCTCGGCCAGGCGTTCGACGCCGATGCGCAGCTGGTCGCCGCAGTCGCAGCGCAAGCTGCCCAGCAGGTCACCGGTGAAGCACGCGGAGTGCACCCGCACCGGCACCGGTCGGCTCAGATCCGGTTGGCCGACGACGATGGCCAGGTGCTCGGCGTCGCCGTGCGGCTCGCGGAACAACACCAGCGTGCAGTCTTCGCAGGCCGCGATGGGCACGTGCGCATCACCGACGCGGATCAGGTTCGGTGCAGCGCCGGCATGTGGCCGGGCTGGTGCGATCAGATCGGTGTCGAAGACTCGGAGCATCTCGTCCTGCAGCAGGCCCGGCAGCGCCGTGGCAGGCAGCTCGACCACCAGCAGCGCCGGCACGAGCCGACTGCGTTTGGCCAATCTCAACGCGCCTTCCAGTGACGGCGTGCAGGGCTGCGCACCCACCAGGTCGGCACGCTCCGCGGTGGTCACCGCCCCGGGCAGAACCGCCGCCAGGCGCTGCACGCGTTCAATCGTGATGGGCGACGCGAGCAGCAACGAGCCCGGCTCTGAAGCCCGCGGCCACCCCACGAATTGCAGGCGCTCCGCGGTGAGCAGAAGCCGCGGCGAGCCAGCGCACTGGAGCAGTTCGCGCAGTCGCGCCGCGCTCAGCGTCTCGACTGCGGCCAGCACCGACAAGGTCGCAGCGGGATCGGTGGTCTGCATGACCACCGGACGCCCACGCCGGAACTCCGTCTGCATCCGGTCGAGCCGGATGGCGGACTGCGCGGCCGCGACGTCACGGCCTGCTTCACGAATGTGGAGTGAAGGGGTCATGGTCAGGTTGCCCTTGCAGGTTGCATCTCGTTGGCGGTCGCTCGGCGAACCGGCGATGGAATGTGAACCGCTCGCGCCGGCAATTCACCTTGGTCAGGCACGGCGGGTACGATGGAAGTGGTGCCGTGCACCCGTGTTGTACGCCAGATGAACACCTCATCCTTGTCCGCGGGCTTTCCAGCGCTGAACTCCGATGTCCGGCCGTTGGATGATTTGTGGCCGATCCTGCGCGACGCCGTCCGGGCGCGTCGCCCGAGCGATGTGTCGCCACTGGCCCTCGACACACTCACGGCGACGGCCGACACCCACTGGCAACTCAAAGGCCTCTGGGAGCCCGCAGCGCGGCAGCTGTTCGACCTGTTCAAGCCCTTGCTGGACCTGGCGTTGACCGACACCCCGTGGGTGATCGCCCAGCTGGGCCAGAGCCTGGATGGCTGTGTGGCAACGCGCACGGGCGAATCAAGCTTCATCAATGGCCCCGAGAACCTGCTGCACCTGCATCGGCTGCGCGCCGTCTGCGACGCCGTGATCGTGGGCGCGGGAACGATCGCGATCGACAACCCACGACTGACCACTCGGCGCGTCGCCGGCCCCCATCCGACGCGCGTGCTGCTCGACCCCGACTTGAGACTGACCGAGCATGTCAAAAGCGCGCATGTGTTCAATGACGGGCAGGCCCCCACGCTGTGGCTGTGTGATGCGAGGTGGCGCGATCGCGCGATCGCCAAGGTCGGCGCCGATCGCGTGCTGGGCGTGAGCGACCTGGTGCGCGACGACGCCACCCTGCACTTGTCGCACGCCATCGAGGCGCTGCACACCCGGGGCTGCATGCGCCTGTTTGTCGAAGGCGGCGGCGTGACGGTGTCGCGCTTTCTCGCGCAGCAATGCCTGGACCGGCTGCACCTGGCGGTGGCGCCGGTGATCATCGGCGACGGTCGACGGGGCTTGCAGCTGGAGGGGCCCGCGCGCCTGGCCGACTGCCCTCGGCCACGTTGCAGCGTGCATCGCATGGGACCGGATCATTTGTGGGACCTGGACCTGCGCACGTCCGTCTAGGCCGGCGTGCCGACGATGTCGACATGCCCCACTCGCAGACAGGTGGCGCCGATGCGGGCGCCGCGTCGAGCCTTCCAGCCCTGCACCGCGTCGTGTGATGCCGGGTCCTGCTCCACAGCGGCCACCCCCACGCCTTCGATCATCGCGCGTTGCATCTCGGGTGCCTGTGCACCGTCGATGAACCAGTCGGTTTGCGCTTGTTGCGTCTCGTAGCCAGCGCCCGCCATCCGGTCGATGGCCAAAGCGACCGCGTGCGGCCCCAACGCAGGCCCGAAGCCCTTGTCGCGGCGCTGATGTTCGCTGAACAGCTGGTGCATGCGCAGGTCGTCTGGGTCGGTCGGGTCCCAAATCGATCGCCCGTCGACGTTCAAGCCGAACCACAGGGCCGAGCGGACGTCCTGCGCCCTGCCGATCAGCGCCTGCAACCACGACGCCGACACGAGGTCCAGCAGCGCGGACGCAGTGACGAGCGAGGCTTCGCCAAAGTCGAGCGTTGCCAGGTCGCGGGCGAGATCGACCCGCTCCCGCAACACCTTGGCGTGGAAACCGGGGCCGATGACCTCGGTGGGCGCATCGCCCGCGCCGTCTGCGGCCTTGAAGGTGTACCCGCGCTGACGCGCCCAAGCCGCGAGCTCGTGCGGCAGCGCAGCCAGCAACTGCGGGTCGTGGTCCACCAGCCGCCAATGCTGCAGGCCGCCCAGTCGTGGCGCCAGTGCACGCAGGTTCGCACCATGTCCGCTGGCCAGGTCGGTCACCGCGAACGAAGTGCCCGGCGACCGGGCGCGCCATTGCGCAACCCGAGCGAAGAGGTCCGACGTCCCTGCAGCAGTCTCGCGGGCCGCGCGATCGAACGGCTCACGCAGGCGCAACCAGTCGACACTGAACCCTGTCATCGCACGGCACCCGCCTCGTGCTTCACATCGAGAATGTCCAGCGCGGCTGCAAAGCGCGCGACAGCCTGAGGCCAAGTGGGCAAGGCGGAGCGTGCGGCTCGCGCTGCTGCGGCCACTCGAACGCGCCTCGCGGGGTCATCGAGCAGGGCCGCCAGCGCGGCGCGCAGCGCGAGTGCGTCACCTGGCGGCACCAGGATGCCTGCGTCGCCGGGCACCGTGTCGGGAATGGCGCCGGCCGTGGTGCTGACGACCGGCAAGCCTCGCGCCAAGGCCTCCGCGAGCACCATCCCGTAGCCCTCGAAAAACGTCGGCAGCACAAAAGCGTCGGCACGGCCATACAGGGCCTGCAGCGTGGTGTCCGGCACCTCGCCGTGCAGACGCACCCGTTCAGTCAGACCGCGCGCGGCAATCGCGGAGCGCACCGCGTTCGCGGTGTCGGGATGTCGCGTGGTGCTCCCCACGCAGTGCAGGGTCCACATGCGATCCTGCAGACCGGCCAAGGCTTCGATCAAGACGGTGTGGCCCTTGCGAGGAATCAGGGCCGCCACGCACAGGAGGGACAGGCCACCGCTTGCCGGGTGTGCGCTCGAACCGCAAGCCAGCGGAGCGGGATCGGTACCCGGGGTCACCACGTGCACGCTCTGCGCGGCCACGCCGTAGCGGGTCAACTCGCGTGCGGTGGCGTGGCTGGTCACGATCACACCGCGGGCAGCGGCCAGCGCGCGACGCTCGCTGTCGAACAGCGCACGCATCTGCTGCGGGCTCAGGCCGGTTTCGAGCGCCAGCGGGTGATGCACCAGTGCCACCCAGCGCAGCCGCGCTGCATGCCGTTGTGCCACCTCGGGCATGACCCCGAATGCCAAGCCATCCACGACGACCCGCATGCCATCCGGTATGGCAGCGATCCGCTGCGCCGCGGCTGCTCGCGTGTTCGCGTCCGACCAAAGAGAGCCCGCATCCGGCGCGAGAACATCGACCGCCCAGCCCGTCGCCCGGAGTCCAGCGATGATTTGGCGGTCATAGCCGTAGCCGCCGGTCAGGCTACCCAGATCGCCCGGCACCACGAACACCAGCTTGCGCTCGGACATGCTTCGGGCCTGAACGGCGCGTCAGACAGCGCCGCGCACTGGCAGCACACCCTCGTAAGCGGCCCAGGCCACGTGCGACTCGTGCAAGGTCACCTTCAGGTGGCTCACGCCGTTGGCGTTCGGCCCCAGGTCGCCGGCCGCGAGGCGGGCGGCCATGCGATCGAAGATGACGCGCGCGAGGAATTCGGTGGTGGTGTTGCGACCTTTGAAGGCACTGTCTTCGTCGAGGTTGCGAAAGTTCAGCTCGCCCAGCACGGCGTGCAACACCTGCGTGGCCAGGCCGATGTCGACCACGATGCCATCGCGATCCAGTTCGGGCCGCCGCATTTCCAGGTCCACGACGTAGGTGGCGCCATGCGTGCGTTGCGCGGGCCCGAAGACCTCGCCTCTGAAGCTGTGAGCGACCATGAAATGGTCGCGAACGTTGACGCTGTACATGGCCGGGGCCTTGCTGTGAGGATTCGTCAGGCGTAGTCGATGCGATGGCACAAGGTCGTGTCCGAACCCGATGCCGCCAGGCGTGCCAGCACAGCCGGCAAAGCCTCGAACGGCGCTGCATCCGTGATCAAGGCATCCAGTGTCCG
>DATKJN010000783.1:0-6565 GCA_035543655.1 Burkholderiaceae bacterium
GGCGCATGGCTCGGTGCGAGCCAGGCATAGGTGTCGTCCTCGACGACGATCAGGTCGTGTGCCTCGGCCAGTTGCAGCACCTGGTGTGCCGCCGCCAGCGACAACGTGGCGCCGGTCGGGTTGTGCAGCACCGACACGGTCACGTACAGGCGCGGCCGGTGCAGCAGGATCAGCTCGCGCATCACCTGCAGGTCGGGGCCGGCGGGGCCACGCGGCACCGGCAGCAGTCGCATGCCCAGGCGGATGAGGCGCGCGTGCTCCACCGCCCAGCCGGGATCGTCGACCAGCACCGCATCGCCGGGCTTGAGCAGCGTGCGCGCGACGATGTCGAGCGCATGCGTGGCGCCCACCGCGGTGACGATCTGCGAGGGATCGCAGGCGATGCCCAGTTCGCTCGACAGCCGGCGTGCCAACGCGCCGCGCAGCGCAGGGTCGCCCGAAGGTTCGCCATAACGCAGCGCGTCGTCGCCATCGGTCATCGCGCGGCGCAGCGCGCGCTGCAGCAGCGACGGATCGAGCCAGGTCTCGGGCAGCGTGCCCAGACCCGGGCCCGGCAGCGACGCGCGCGTGCGGAACATCGCGCGGATCAGCGCCGCCGCATCCACCGGTGCGGGCAGCGCGAGGTTCGGTTCGTGGTGCAGGCGCGCGACTGGCGCGTGCGTCGACGGGCGCACGAAAAAGCCGCGTTGGCGCCGTGCCTCGACCAGGCCGTGGGCCTGCAGACGGTCGTAGGCCGCCACCACGGTGCTCGGGCTCACGCCGTGGGCGCGCGCGCAGTCGCGCACCGACGGCAGCCGCGCGCCCGGCTGCAGCAGACGCTGGCCGATGCGTTGCGCATAGTGCGCCGCCAGGCGTTCGCCCAGCGTGCCCTCGGCCGCGCTGGCGGCGTCGGCCGGTGTGAAAGTGGCGTGGCTGTGGTCCATGTGTATGGCCTCTTTGAGCAGTACAGATGCTCGTTCTGTGCCGAGAAGTGTACTGAAACTGTACTGCTTGTCTGCCTAGACTGGTGCGCATGAACAGCAGCGCCAGCGCGACCCCGATCGCTGCCACCGACGCCGGGCCCGATCACGCGGCGGCCACGCGCGCCGCGGCCGTGCACAGGGGCTTCGCCTTCGGCCTGCTCGGCGTTGCGCTGTTCGCGCTCACCATCCCGATGACGCGCCTGGCCAGTGGCAGCCTGTCGGCGCCGCAGTTGTCGCCCTGGTTCGTGGCCTTTGGCCGGGCGGCGCTGGCCGGTTGCCTGGCGTTGCTGTACCTGCTGGCGGTGCGCGCGCCATGGCCGAGCACGGCGCAGTGGCGCTGGTTGGCTTGGACCGCGCTCGGCGTGGTGTTCGGCTTTCCGGTCTTCATGGGACTCGCGGTGCAGCGCGTCGATGCGGTGCATGCGTCGGTGGTCACCGGCATCCTGCCGCTGGTGACCGCCGTGTTCGGCGCCTGGTTGCTCGGCCAGCGCCAACGGCCATCGTTCTGGGGGTTCGCCGTGCTCGGCATGGCCCTCGTGGTGGCGTTCGCGTGGTGGCGCGGCGGCGCGGCGCCGCAATTGGCCGACGGCCTGCTGGCGCTGGCGCTGGTGTTGGGCGCGCTCGGATACGTCTGGGGTGCGCGGCTGTCGGCTTCGATGCGGCCCGAGCACGTGATCTCGTGGGTGCTCGTGCTGTCGCTGCCGATCACGCTGCCGCTGGCGTGGTCGACGCGGCCGCTGGTGCCGGTGCAGTCGGCATCGTGGCTCGGCTTCGGCTACGTGGCCCTGTTTTCCATGTGGCTCGGCTTTTTTGCGTGGTACCGTGGCCTGGCGCTGGGCGGCACGGTGCGCGTGAGCCAGGTGCAGTTGCTGCAGCCGTTCCTGTCCATTCTGGCGGCCGTGCCGATCCTCGACGAGCGCATCGATGCCGCGACCGGATTGTTCCTGTTGGCCGTGATGGCCGTGGTGTTTGCGTCGCGCCGCGCCGCTGGCGCCGCTCCAATGAAAGGTTCCGAAGCATGAGTGCCTGGCAACCGGCGCGCCGCAGCGCGCGCATGAACCCTTCGATCATTCGCGAGATCCTCAAGCTCACCGAGCAGCCGGGCGTGCGTTCGATGGCCGGCGGCCTGCCGTCGCCCGACAGCTTCCCGGTCGAGGCGATGCGCGAGGCCTGCACCAAGGTGCTGCGCGAGACGCCGCGCGAGGCCTTGCAGTACGCCGCCAGCGAGGGCTTCGGGCCGTTGCGCGAATGGGTCGCGGCTCATCTCGCCAGGCAGGGTTTGCAGGTGCATGCCGACCAGGTGTTGATCACCACCGGTTCGCAGCAAGGGCTCGACCTGGTGGCCAAGGTGCTGATCGATGCCGGCTCGCCGGTGGCGGTGGAGACGCCAACCTACCTCGGTGCACTGCAGGCGTTCACGCCCTACGAACCGAACTTCGTGTCGATCGACTGCGACGACGACGGCCCGCTGCCGCAGTCGGTGGCCGCGCTGGCGGTGCGCGCACCGGGCACGCGCTTCGCCTACCTGCTGCCCAACTTCCAGAACCCGACCGGCCGCGTGATCCCGCACGCGCGCCGCGAGGCGCTGGTGCAAGCGGCGCGTGCCGCGCGCGTGCCGCTGGTGGAGGACAACCCGTACGGCGATCTGTGGTTCGACGAGCCGACACCGCCGGCGCTGTCGTCGTTGTGGCCCGAGGGCAGCATCTACCTCGGCTCGTTCTCCAAGGTGCTCGCGCCCGGCTTCCGCCTCGGCTATCTGGTGGCGCCGGCCGAACTCGCGCCCAAGCTGCTGCAGGCCAAGCAGGCGGCCGACTTGCACACGCCGGGCTTCAACCAGCGGGTGGTCTACGAGGTGGTGCGCGACGGCTTTCTCGATGCCCACGTGCCGACCATCCGCGCCCGCTACCGCACGCAGCGCGACGCGATGGACGCCGCGATGCGCCGCCACATGCCGACCGGCACCACGTGGCACGCGCCGCGCGGCGGCATGTTCTTCTGGGCGCGCTTGCCCGAGGGGCTGGACGCGATGCAGCTGCTGGAGCCGGCGGTCGCCGCCGGTGTGGCGTATGTGCCGGGCGCACCGTTCTATGCCCAGGCACCCGACGTGCGCACGCTGCGCCTGAGCTTCGTGACGCTGAGCCCGGCCGACATCACCGAAGGCGTGGCCGCGCTCGGCCGTGTGTTCCAGGAAGCGCACGACGCCGTCGCGCTGACGACGCCGTGAGTTCGATGAGGCCCACGCTGGAGCAGTTGCGCGCGGCGGCCGCGATCGTGCACCAGCGCGTCGCGCCGACGCCGCAACACCATTGGCCGCTGCTCGACCAGCGCGTCGGCGCAACGGTGTTCGTCAAGCACGAGAACCACACGCCGATCGGCGCCTTCAAGGTGCGCGGCGGCGTCGTGTACTTCGATCGCCTGATGGCGCGCGACCGCGGCATCCGCGGCGTGATCAGTGCGACGCGCGGCAACCATGGCCAATCACTGGCCCTGGCCGCGCGCCACCACGGCCTGCAGGCGACCATCGTCGTGCCGCACGGCAACAGCCGCGAGAAGAACGCGGCGATGCGCGCACAAGGCGCCGAGCTGGTCGAACACGGCAGCGATTTCCACGCCGCGCGCGAACACGCAGAACGGCTCGCGGCGCGCGACGGCCTGCACATGGTGCCGTCGTTCCACCCCGACCTGGTGCTCGGCGTGGCGAGTTATGCGCTCGAACTGTTCGATGCGCTCGCCGATCTCGACGCGGTGCTGGTGCCCATCGGGCTCGGCTCGGGCGCCAGCGGGTTGATCGCCGCGCGCGATGCGCTCGGCCTGAAGACGGCGGTGATCGGCGTGGTGTCCGAGGGCGCGCCGACCTATGCCCTGTCGCTGGCCGCCGGGCGCGTGATCGAGCACGAGGTGACGACACAACTTGCCGATGGCATGGCGTGTCGCGTCGCCGAACCCGACGCGCTCGAGATCCTGCGTCGCGGCCTCGGTGGCCTGCTGCGCGTCAGCGATGCCGAGGTGGCCGCGTCGATGCGCACGCTGTTCGAGTGCACGCACCAGGTTGCCGAGGGCGCCGGTGCCGCCGCGTTGGCCGCGCTCATGCAGCAGCGTGCCCGCTTCGCCGGCCAGCGCGTGGGCATCGTGTTGAGCGGCGGCAACGTCGACCGCGACGTCTTTGCCGATGTATTGAAGGGAGCCTGACCATGACAGAGCCACGCCGCTACAGCGAGCTCGACGTGTTCACCGCGGTGCCGCTGCTCGGCAACCCATTGGCCGTGGTGCACGATGGCCGTGGCTTGAGCGATGCACAGATGGCGGCGTTCGCGCGCTGGACCAACCTGTCGGAGACCACGTTCCTGCTGCCGCCGACCCACGCCGAGGCGGACTACAAGGTGCGCATCTTCACGCCCGAACGCGAGCTGCCGTTCGCCGGCCATCCCACGCTCGGTAGCTGCCACGCCTGGCTCGGCGCCGGCGGCCGGCCGCGCAGTGCGAGCGAAGTGATCCAGGAATGCGGCGTCGGCCTGGTGCGTGTGCGGCGTGACGGCGCGCGCCTGGCGTTCGCCGCACCGCCGCTGAAGCGCAGCGGGCCCCTCGAGCCCGAGTTGCTGGCGCGCATCGTCAAGGGACTGGGCCTGCAGCCCGGCGACGTGGTCGACCACCAGTGGGTCGACAACGGGCCCGGCTGGTGCGCCGTGCGCTTGCAGTCCGCATCGCGCGCCCTGGAGGTGAAGCCCGACTACGCGCAGCTGCGCGGCATGAGCCTTGGCGTGGTGGCGCCGCACCCTGCGGGCGGCGAGGTGCAATTCGAAGTGCGCGCGTTGATCGGCCATGGCCCGGGCTACGAAGACCCGGTCACCGGCAGCTTGAACGCCAGCCTCGCGCAGTGGCTGATCGGCAGCGGCATCGCACCGGTGCAGTACGTGGCGGCGCAAGGCGCAGCGTTGAGGCGGGCCGGCCGCGTGCACGTGCAGCGCGTCGGCGCCGATACCTGGATCGGCGGCGACGTGTGCGCGGTGGTGGCCGGTACAGTGACGTTGTGAACGCCCGGGTCGACCACCTCGTCATCGCCTGCGATTCGCTCGAACAAGGCATCGCGTGGTGCGTGACCACGCTCGGCGTGCAGCCGTCGGGTGGCGGCAAACATCCGCTGATGGGCACGCACAACCGCGTGCTGTCGATCGGCAGCGAACGTTTCCCCGACTGTTATCTCGAACTGATCGCGATCGACCCGGAGGCCGAGACGATCGGGCGGCCGCGCTGGTTCGGCCTCGACGATCCGGCGCTGCAGGCCGCCGCGCGCGAGCGGCCGCGCTTGATCCACGCCGTGGCCCGCACGCGCATGATCGAGATGGTGCGCTGGGGTTTGATCAACTGCGGCCTCAACCCGGGCGAACCGCTGGCAGCGCAGCGCGACACGCCGCACGGCCTGCTGAAGTGGCGCATCACGGTGCGCGACGACGGCCGCACCGAATGCGCCGGCGCGTTGCCCACGCTGATCGAGTGGCAGGGGATGCATCCCTGCGAACACCTGCCGCGCTCGCCGGTGGCGCTGCAGGAGTTGGTGCTGCGTGGGGTGCCGGCGCAGGCGCACGATGTGCTGAAGCTGCCGTCGGTGCAGGCCGCGCCGCTCGACGCAGGCACGCGTGCGCCGTTGTCGGCCACGCTCGACAGCGCGCGCGGCCGCGTGGTGCTCGAGGCCTGGCGCCCCGGCGCATGAGGACACGTCAATGACCGAAGAGCTGTTTCGCGAAGATGCCACGCTGACGCAGTGCGACGCGCGTGTGCTCGCCGTCGATGGCGCCGGCATCCGGCTCGATCGCACGGTGTTCTATCCACAAGGCGGCGGCCAGGCCGGCGATGCCGGCTTGCTGCGCCTGGCCGATGGCCGCGAGCTGCGCATCGTCGACACCAAGAAGGGTGCGACCGCGGGCGAGATCGTGCACGTGCCCGCCGCCGATTCGGACGTGGCGGCATTCGTGCCGGGCACACCGGTGACGGCGATGATCGATTGGCAGCGGCGGCACCGCCACATGCGCTTTCACACCGCGACCCATCTGCTGTGCGCGCTGATCCCGCACCCGGTCGACGGCTGTTCGATCACCGCCGACTACGCGCGCCTGGACTTCCACATGACCGAGCCGCTCGACAAGGAGGCGCTCAACGCCGGCTTGGCGCGACTGGTGGGCGAGTCGCACGCGGTCGGGCACCGCTGGATCAGCGAGGCCGAACTCGACGCCAACCCGCAGTTGGTGCGCAGCATGAGCGTGCAGCCACCGCGCGGACTGGGCCGCGTGCGCGTGATGGAAGTCGATCACGTGGATCTGCAGCCGTGCGGTGGCACGCACGTGGCCAACACGGCTGACATCGGCCGCGTGGTGGTCACGAAGATCGAGAAGAAGAGCGCGAAGACGCGCCGGGTGGTGCTGGGCTTCGCCGAGTGAGCGCGTGATGTCGCGAAAGAACGAAAAGGGCCGCGCCTTGCGGCGCCGCCCTCTCCGATCGTGAGCGAGGAATCGTCAGTTGGAGCTGTACTTCTCCGCCCGGTAATCGTCGTGACACGCTTTGCACGATGCGCCCAGCGAGCCGAGAGCGGTCTTGATGTTGTCGAGGTT
>DATKJN010000784.1:0-4723 GCA_035543655.1 Burkholderiaceae bacterium
GCGGCGGGCATCGCACTGCCCGAGGGCTGACCGCGCTCAGGCCGGCGGCACGTTGAAGCGCGTGCGCCGGTCGTGCGCGGCACCGCAGGCGATGTGCGGCGCATGGACAGCGAGCAGCGCCAGCACTTCACCATCGAGTGCATACAGCGCCCGAAACGCCTCGGGCAGCGGTGCCACGAGCAGCGCCTCGACACGATCGGCGAGATCTGGCGGTGCGTGTCGCAGCTCGCCGGCGAAGCGGTGCATGCGCTTGAACTGAAAGTGGGTGTAGTAGCGGTGGTTCAAGCCGGCCAGCAGGCCGAACAGCCGATAGCACGCATCGACCAGCAGCTCGCGGCACCACAGCGCGGAGTCGCGCTGCAGCAGGTAACCGAACCACTTCCACGGCGTGGGCTCGGCGAGATGGTGGCGCATCATCGCGTCGGCCAGGCCCTGCGGATAACGCGCCACCTGGGCCCGCCACGCGGCGAGGCGCTCAGGCGCGATCAGCGGCTCGGCCTTGAGCAGCCCCTCGGCCACCTTGTGGTTCAGGGTATCGGGCTTGTGGTCGACCAGCAGCTCGTCGAGGTCGCGCTGCAGGATAACGGGGCTGGTGTAGGCGATCTGAACCTCGATGCCCTCGAAGTCGAAGCCGACCGCCATGCCTTCTTCACGCAGGTTGCCGTTGTGCCAGCTCCATGCGGCGCCGCCGGCGCTCTGGCAGGCGGCGCGCAATTCGTCTTCGGCCGGCAGCTCGTCGAACACGATCCCCATGTCGAGGTCGGAGCGGCCATCGGCCATGCCATCGACCGTGGAGCCGAACACCATCGCGGCAAGAGCGCCGGGCAACAGCGGCTCGTGCGCCAGCGCCACACGGCGTGCGATGTCGCGCCGCACGTCGGCCGGCGGCTTGGCTGCGGCGGCGTCGGATGGAGCCATTCGCATCCTCCCGAAGCGCGCGATGCTACGCCGGTTCGCCCGCGGCCATCCACACAGCTACCATCGCCGCATGGTTGATCTGCGCTGCCTCCCCCTCGCCGCCACGATGCTCGTCGCGGCCCACGCGGCACACGCCCAGAACGCGGTCACGCTGTACGGCGGTGCGCGAACTGGCAGCGGCTTCGAGCAGGCGACCACGCCGCCGACCGACGCCGACATGAAGTCGACCGGCGCGGTGTCGGTGGGCATCGATTGGCCGTACGACGGCAGGCGACCGCTGCAGCTGCTGCTGTCGCATCAGCGCACCCGCTTGCTGCTGGCGCCGACCACCACCGGTGGTTCGCCGAACGAGCTACCGCTGAACGTGAGCTACGTGCACCTGGGCGGGCTCAATTACTTCGGCGACCAGCCCTTCCAAGGACCCTACGTGGCAGGCGGCCTCGGCATCACCTACCTGAGTCCGAACCTGCAGGGCACGTCGTCTCGGGTGCGCGCGTCGATGAACGTCGGCGTCGGTTACCAGTTTCCGCTCGGCCAATCACTCGCGCTGCGCACCGAACTGCGCGGCTACTTCACCCTGATTGACAGCCAGGGCTCGTTCTTCTGCTCCGGCGGCTGCACGGTGCAGATCAAGGGCGACCTGATGACGCAGGTGGAAGGCATGGTCGGGCTGACGGTGCGATTCTGATCGCGCGTCGCACAAGACCCTGCGTCGATCGAGGTGCCTGTCACCTTTGACGGTGCGCTACGGGTATGTCCGCTGCTCGCGCACCGCAGGGCAGCGTTCAATTTCGTGGCTCGTTTCAGAAGCACATAACGAAGGAGACAACCATGCCCACCCCGACGACGGGGCGGCTGGGCGGCGCGTGCGCCGCTGCGGCCGTGCTCGCCCTTGCCGCCTGCGGCGGTGGATCCGACACCGCCTCTCCCGACACGCAGTCGGCCGCCACCGACTCCGCCGCGCAAGCGCACGACGCATCGACGCAGACGTTTGGCTTTCTGCGCCGCATCGAGAAGTTCACGATCAAGACGCTCGGCAATCGAGCCGACCTCGTCAGCAACGGCGACGCGTTGGTCGAGGTCGAGGTGCCGACCCAAGTGCCGCTCGATCGCGTGAAGGTCACGCTCAACGGCAAGAACATCAGCGCCGCCTTCTCGATCGCCGATGCGTCCAAGCGCACGCTGCGCGCGCTCGTGACCGGCCTGCGCGTCGGAGATAACCTGCTGCGCGTCGACGCCGACACGCGGCGCAGCGACCTGTGGGGCTGGCTGCACGGCTACGACGACGATGCCACCCTGGTCGTCACCAACCACCCGCGCGGTGGCCCGGTGATCCTCGGCTCACAGACGCAACCGTGGATCTGCGCGACGCCGGCGCCGGTGCCGGCCAGCGGCGACACGCCGGCGTCCAACGCCAGCGGCCTGACGACGCCCGCCACCGATGCGCAGTGCAACATCGCCACCGAGTACAAGCTGTTCTACCGCACCACCACCGCGGGCTGCTCGTCGGCCCTGCCCGACCCGAGCCCGCCGGCGGCGCAGCCGACCAACAACTGCTTCAAGCCCTACACCCCCGGCACCACACCGGCCGACATGGCCACAACCACGACCACGCACGGCCTCACGGTGCCGTACATCGTGCGCGTCGAGCGCGGCACCTTGAACCGCGGCATCTACGACATCGCGGTGCTGTTCGACCCGGCCAAGCCGTGGAGCGCGCTGGCGCCGCAGGCCCAGTGGAACGGCAAGATCGTGCACAGCTTCGGCGCCTCCACCGGCCACACGCGGCTGCAGAACCGCAGCACGCAGAACTGGTCTGATCACCAGGCGCTGTCGCGGGGTTTCATGGTGGTGGACCACAGCCTCACCGATTCGATCAACAACTCCAACCGCGTGCTGGTGGCCGAGACGGTGATGATGATGAAGGAACTCATCACCGACCAGTACGGCGAGATCAAGTACTTGATGGGCAACGGCTGCTCGGGCGGCTCGATCCAGCAGAACACCGTGTCGTCGATCTTCCCGGGCCTGCTCGACGGCATCCAGCCGGCGTGCACCTATCCCGACTCGATCACCACCGGACAGGAGGTCGGCGACTGCGTGCTGCTGGTCAACTTCTACGACAGCGCTGAGTGGAAAGCGGCGATGGCAGGCAAGACGCAGGCCGAGATCAACGCCAAGAAAACCGCGATCAACGGCCACCTCGATCACGTGGGCTGCCAGTCGTGGAACAACGCGTTCGGCTTCGCCAACCAGCCGGGCAACTTCGTGCGCAAGCTGGTGCTCGACCAAGTCACCGGCGCGATGGGCGTGATCCCCGGCGAGGCACCGCGCAACAACTGCAACCTGCCGGCCGCGCTGGTGTACGACCCGGTGACCAACCCCACCGGCGTGCGCTGCTCCGACCCCGACAACGCGGCGTCGGTGTGGGGCACCACCGCCAACGAGCTGGCGCCGAGCGGCCAGCGTGCGCTGCAGACCGCCGACAACACCGGCATCCAATACGGGCTCGGTGCGCTGAAGGCCGGTGCGATCACGGCCGAGGAGTTCGTGCTGCTCAACGAGCGCATCGGCGGCACCGACAACGACTCGAAGCTGCGGCCGCAACGCACGACCGCCGACCTCGATGCCGTGCGCACCGCGTACCGCGCCGGCGTCGTGAGCAGCGGCGAACGCCTGGGCCGCGTGGCGATCATCGATTCGCGCGGCTACGACGAATCGGGCATCCACTACATCTGGCGCACCTACTCCGAGCGCGCGCGCATCGAGGAGGCCAACCAGGGCAACCACGGCAATCAGGTGATCTGGCGCTATGGCACCGGCCTCGTGCCGGCCACTGCGGCGCAGGTGAATGCGGTCACGGTGGCATCGTTCCTCACGATGGACACCTGGCTCACCACGCTGCTCGGCAGCGCGCCGAAGGACTGGGTCAACGACGTGCGCACGCAATCGCAGGTGATCGCGGCCAAGCCGGCCGGACTGCTCGACCTGTGCTATCTCACGGGCGACCCCGGCTTCGTGACCCCGATCACCGACATGGCGTTGTGCGACGCCGACCCGCGGCTGATGAAGCACGCCTCGCCGCGCCAGGTGGCCGGCGGTCCGCTGGCGGAAAACATCCTCAAGTGCCGGCTCAAACCGATCGACAGCGCCGACTACACGCCGGCCACGTTGACGGCCGAGCAACTCGTGCGCCTGCATGCCGCGTTCCCCGAGGGGGTGTGCGACTGGAGCAAGCCCGGCATCCACCAGCAGCCGGCACGCTCGCCGATGACGTTCGCCGACGGACCCGGCGGCAAGCGGCTGCCGCCGCCGCCAGGGCAAGCCCACTGGCCGTGGATCGACTGAAACACGGCTGAATCCGGGCGGATGCCGGCGGCGCACAATCGGCCGTCATGGCATCCGCACCGGTTCGCGGCGAAGAGTTTCGCGAAGACCTGCGCCCGCTCGCGACGGGTCGCGCGCGCGTCGGCACCGGCAACGATGCCGCGCGGCGCGTGTTGAGCGCGGCCGAACTCGCCCCGCTGACGCAACTCCACGATGGCCGATCGCTGCTGGCGGTGGCGCAGACCTTCGGTGCCATCGCGCTGGCGATCGCCTTCGGCGTGTGGGTGTGGCCGAGCCCGTGGGTGGCGCTGTCGGTGCTGGTCATCGGCGTGCAGCAGCACGCGCTGTTCATCCTGGCGCACGAGTCGGCGCACTACCGGCTGCTGAAGTCGCGCGCCCTCAACGACGCGCTCGGCCGCGCCATCGGCATGGCCGGCGGCATCTCGATGTGCACCTACCGCGTGATCCACCGGCTGCA
>DATKJN010000785.1:0-2452 GCA_035543655.1 Burkholderiaceae bacterium
CAGTTCCTCCTCCAGCACCAGCAGGTCGCGATTCAGACGGATCACGTCGCCCTTCAGGTCCTGGATGCGGCTGTCGAGGCTGCCCGGTGCGGCGGCCGGCGACACGGCGGCGGTAGCCGTGCCGAGCGCCGGGGTGCTCGCAGCGGGCGCTGCCGCGGCCGGCGTCGTGGACACCGGTGACGCCACCGCGGGCTGCGGCGCGGCGGGGGTCGCGGCCGGCTTGTCGGCAGCCCACGCCGCTGCGTGCAGCAGCACGATGGCGGAGGCGATCAAAGAAGCGATGCGTGCAGACATGATGCGCTCTCTCGAATGAGGGTGGCGTCAGAAGGTGGCCGTCACCAGCAACTGCAGCACGTGCGCGCCGTACGAGTACGGCTGGCCGGTGCGGATGTCGGTGAAGTCGCTGAACTTGTAGTTCTGGTATTCGTAGTTCAGGTGACCCTTGATTTCGTACTGGCCGGGCACCTGCTTGTACTGATAGGTGACGCGCGCGCCCGGCGCGAAGCCAGTGAACGTGCTCAGCTGGCGGTTGCGCGAGACGTACAAGGTCTCTACCGGCGCGTTGTCGTAATAGAACAGCGCCTTGCTCTGCCTGTAGTAGCGCAGTGAAGCATCGATCAGAAACGACTCGCCGAAGTGGCGGCTGCCGCCGATCTCGAACGTGTGGGCCTTGATGTCCCAGGTGTCGTAGAAGTATCGGTAGTCGGCGTGCAGCGACGTGCGCGGCATGATCTCGCCGATCGCGCCGAGCTTGAACGAACGGCTCGATCGCGTGCGCGGATGGCGTTCCGGCACCAGCGCACCGAACACCTGCGCGGCGCGGTAGGCGCTGCCGAGGAAACCCTCGTCGGACACGGCCTCGAAGTTCAGCGTCGCCACCCAGCGCGGCGTCAGGATCTGCGTCAGCCCGAGCCGGTAGCGCCAGTGTTTGGCGTAGTCGAAGAAGCCCTCACCCTTGCGGCCCACGTCGTCCTGGCCGCGCGAATAGCCGAGCTTGATCGTCGTCATGCCGCCGAACACTTCCTGCGCCACGTCGATGCTCACGCCCTGCGCCTTGTAGTCGGGCTCGTCGCTGTTGGAGTAGCCGATCGACAGCAGCGAGTCGCGGTACGCGTAGTCCGCGCCGATGCCGTATTCCTTGCGCGTCTCTTTGTACGGGCTGGCGGTGGTCACGACGTCGATGGATGCGTTGCTCACCGCGTCGACGTAATAGGTGCCGGAGAACGTCACCTTGTCCATCAGGCTCTTGCGCACCAGCAGCGCCGGTCCCTGCGCCGTGACGCCACCGCCGTCGTACAGGTGGTACATCGCCTCGGCCGAGTCTTCGGGCAGCGACATGGCCGTGGCCGGCGCCGACGGCAGCGCGCCACCGAGCAGTCCGGCCAGCGGCGCAGCCAGCCGCGCGCCTCGCATGCGCGCAGCGTCTGCCGCCCAGCGCGCAACGCACTGCAGCGCCATCCACAGCCGCTCAGTTGCAGCCACAGCCGCCTCCCTGCACGCCGTTGGCGCCCCGCGAGCCTTCGCGCACCTCGCGAACGTGTTCGTTGTGCTTGGCCACCAGCGACTGGCGCTGCAACTGCATGATCGGGTCGGCCAGGCGCTCGCGCTCGTACGGCTTGACCCACGGTTCGATCGGGCTGCAGCCGACAAGCAGCGACAGGCCGGCGCCAGCAAAGATGGGTGCAAGCGCACGCGTGGCTCTGACGAGAGTGGCGTTCATTCCTTCAGCAACTCCCGGATCTGTTTGTCGTAGGTGCTCTCGTAGCCGCTCTGGTAGCCGCGGTGCAGATAGCGCACGCGACCGTCGCGGTCGATCAGCACCGTGGAGGGCATCGCGCTCAGGTCGTACTGGCGGCTGACGCGCTTGTCGGCATCGGGCAGCACCGGGAAGGTGACGCCGAGCTTGGATGCGACACCGGCGGCTTGCGCGGTGTCGTCGTCGACGTTGACGCCAAGCAGCACGAAGCCCGACGACTTGTACTTCTCATACAGCTTGTTCAGGTGCGGCATTTCCTGGCGGCATGGTCCGCACCAGGTGGCCCAGAAGTTGACGAGCACGACGCGGCCGCGCTGCTCGCCCAGGCGCAGCTTCTGGCCATCGAGGGTGCGCAGCGTGAAGTCAGGTGCCGGCGCGGTCGGTGCCAGCGGCGCTGCCGACGCCAGCACGGCGGTCGCGGCCAGCAGCAGCATGGCCGCCACGCGCCTCGAATGAAGAAAGGCTCCCGATGTCCCGTTGATCATGGTGGGTTGCTTGCTGTCAGAAATAGAAGCTCAGCCCGCCCGTCCACTCGAGGTTCTTGGTCTTCTCGTTCTTGCCGAGCAGGTCGAGTTCGAACAGGTGCTGGCGCATGTCCATCTGCACCGAGAAGCGGTCGTGGAACAGCACACGGATGCCGGCGCCATAGTTGATGGTCTGCCGGTTGCGATGGTTGACCTTGTCGCTGGCGATGAA
>DATKJN010000786.1:0-2715 GCA_035543655.1 Burkholderiaceae bacterium
GCGCGGTGCCAGGTTGCCGCGCAGCACGCGCAGGCTGCCGTCGGCCACCAGCGGTTGCGCGAGCGGGCGGATCACGTCGTCGTTGTAGTGCGGCGCGTCCTTCACGTTGTCCCACAGCGTGCGGCCGTTGGCGGTGATCGCCTGTGGATGCGGCAGCAAGTCGGCCTCGCCGAGCCGGCGCAGCACCGCGGGCAGGCCACCGGCGTAGTAGAACTCCTCCATCAGGAAGCGGCCCGAGGGCTGCAGGTCGACCAGCGTGGGCGTGCCGCGGCCGATGCGCGTCCAGTCGTCGAGCGCCAGCGGCACGCCGATGCGCCCGGCGATCGCCTTGAGATGGATCACCGCGTTGGTCGAGCCGCCGATCGCCGCGTTGACGCGGATCGCGTTCTCGAACGCCGCGGGCGTGAGGATCTTCGACAGCGTGAGTTCCTCGCGCACCATCTCGACGATGCGCATGCCCGACATCTGGGCCAGCACATAGCGGCGCGCGTCGACCGCCGGGATCGCCGCGTTGTGCGGCAGCGTGACGCCCAGCACCTCGGCCATGCAGGCCATGGTGGAGGCGGTGCCCATCGTGTTGCAAGTGCCGGCCGAGCGCGACATGCCGGCCTCTGCGGCCATGAAGTCGTGCAAGGTGATCGTGCCGGCCTTCACCTGTTCGGACAGTTGCCACACCACGGTGCCCGAGCCGATGTCGCGCCCCTGGTGCTTGCCGTTGAGCATCGGCCCGCCGCTCACCGCGATGGCCGGCACGTTGCAGCTCGCCGCGCCCATCAGCAGCGCCGGCGTGGTCTTGTCGCAGCCCACCAGCAGCACCACCGCATCGATCGGGTTGCCGCGGATCGCCTCCTCGACGTCGATGCTCGCCAGGTTGCGCGTGAACATCGCGGTGGGGCGCAGGTTGGATTCGCCGTTGGAGAACACCGGGAACTCCACCGGCAGCCCGCCGGCCTCGAGCACGCCGCGGCGCACGTGCTCGGCCAGCTTGCGGAAGTGCGCGTTGCACGGCGTCAGTTCCGACCAGGTGTTGCAGATGCCGATCACCGGCTTGCCTTGGAACTCGTGGTCGGGCAGGCCTTGGTTCTTCATCCAGCTTCGGTACATGAAGCCGTTCTTGTCGGCCGGGCCGAACCAGGCAGCGGAACGCAGCGGCGGAAAGGGTTTGGACATGCGAGCGCTGATTAAAGTATTTCTTTATTCCAGACGTGCTTCGTGTTTCCCCTAGTTTTCAGTGGTTGATGTACTTTTAGTATTACTAAATCAGAAGCGTCAGGGAGAGCGCACGTGCTTGCCCGCTACCCCAGCCTCGTCGATCGCGTGGTGCTGATCACCGGTGGCTCCACCGGCATCGGCGAAACGCTGGTCGAACAGTTCGTCGCCCAGGGCGCGCGTGTCGGCTTCGTCGACATCGACGCGGCCAACGGCGAGGCGCTGGCCAAGCGGCTGGCGTCCAACGCGAAGACCGCGCCGCTGTTCGTGCCGGCCGACATCACCGACATCGCGCGCCTCGACGCGGCAATCGACACGGTGCGCAAGCGCTTCGGCCCGATCACCGTGCTGCTCAACAACGCGGCCAACGACCAGCGCCACAAGATCGAAGACACCACGCCGCAAAGCTGGGACGCCGGCGTGGCGGTGAACCTGAAGCACCAGTTCTTCGCCGCCAAGAACGTCAGCGCCGACATGAAGACCGCGGGCGGCGGCTCGATCATCAACTTCGGCTCGGTGAGCTGGAAGCTCAAGCAGGGCGGCATGCCGGTGTACACCACCGCCAAGTCGGCGGTGCAGGGGCTGACGCGCAGCCTGGCGCGCGACTTCGGGCCGTTCAACATCCGCGTCAACACCATCGTGCCGGGCTGGGTGATGACCGAGAAGCAAAAGCGCCTGTGGTTCGACGAGCAGGGCAAGGCCGACGTCGCGCGCGGCCAGTGCATCCACCAGGAGCTGATGCCGATCCACATCGCCAGCATGACGCTGTTCCTGGCGGCCGACGACAGCGCGATGTGCACCGCGCAGGATTTCATCGTCGACGGGGGCTGGGTGTGAGGCCCGGCTCGCGCGACAGGCCGCAGCACTGAGCGCGGCGCGATTTCCGATCACAACGAACAGATCTGCGCCGACAAGCAGACCGATGACCTTTTCACACCACGTCTGAGGAGACTCGCATGAACCAGCAAAGAAGAACCGTGGTCGCCGCGCTCGCCGCCAGCGGCCTGCCGCTCGCGGCCTGGGCGCAGGGCAAGATCGTGCTCGGCTTCGCGCAGATCGGCGCCGAGAGCGAATGGCGCACCGCCAACACCGAATCGATCAAGTCGTCGGCCAAGGAGGCCGGCATCGACCTGAAGTTCTCCGACGCGCAGCAGAAGCAGGAGAACCAGATCAAGGCGATCCGCTCGTACATCGCGCAGAAAGTCGACGTGATCGCGTTCTCGCCGGTGGTGGCGTCGGGCTGGGGCACGGTGCTGCGCGAGGCCAAGGCGGCCAAGATTCCCGTGATACTGTCGGACCGCGCGGTCGACGAGAAGGACGACACCCTGTGGGTCAGCTTCATGGGCTCGGACTTCACCGAAGAAGGCCGCAAGGCCGGCCGCTGGCTGCTCGAGAACTACAAGGGCCAGGGCGACGTCAACATCGTCGAGCTGCAGGGCACGGTGGGCTCGGCGCCGGCGATCGACCGCAAGAAGGGCTTCGAGGAGATCATCAAGGCCAAGCCGA
>DATKJN010000787.1:0-2985 GCA_035543655.1 Burkholderiaceae bacterium
TCGGGCCGACGTCGCTCACTTCCAGAAGCTGCGGCTCGCTGGCATCGAGCACGCGGTCGAGCTGGCCGAAATGCCTGGCCAGGTCCTTCGCGGTGGTCTCGCCGACGTGCCGAATGCCGAGCGCGTAGAGAAATCGCGCCAGCGTCGCTTGCTTGCTCTTCTCCAGCGCGGCGACCAGGTTGCCGGCGCTCTTGTCGGCCATGCGCTCGAGCGCGGCAAGCTTGGCCACACCGAGCTTGTACAGGTCGGGCAGCGTGCGGATCACGCCGCCTTCCACGAGCTGATCGACCAGCTTGTCGCCCAAGCCCTCGATGTCCATCGCGCGCCGTCCGGCAAAGTGCAGGATCGCCTGCTTGCGCTGCGCGCCGCAAAACAGGCCGCCGGAGCAACGATGGTCGTTGCCGCCCTTCTCGCGCACCACCGCGCTGCCGCACACCGGGCACGACTTGGGCATGCGAAAGTTCGCCACATACACCTTGCGCCGGCCCGGCACGCGGCCGACGACCTCGGGGATCACGTCGCCGGCGCGACGCACGATCACCGTGTCGCCGATGCGCACGCCTTTGCGGCGCAACTCGAACAGGTTGTGCAGCGTGGCGTTGCTGACCGTCGTGCCGCCAACGAACACCGGCTCGAGCTTGGCCACCGGCGTCAGCTTGCCGGTGCGGCCGACCTGGATCTCGATGCCGTTCAAACGCGTCTGCTGTTCCTGCGCCGGGTACTTGTGCGCCACCGCCCAGCGAGGCTCGCGCGACTTGAACCCGAGCTGCTGCTGCAACGCGCGATCGTCGACCTTGTAGACCACGCCGTCGATGTCGAACGGCAGCGTGTCGCGTTCGGCGGCGATGCGTGCGTGGAACAACGCGAGTTCTTCGCCGCCGTTGGCGACGTCGCGCCGGTCATCGACCGGAAAGCCCAGCTTGGCCAAGGCATCGAGGAGCTTCGAATGGCTGGCGGGAATGTCCCAGCCTTGCACCTCGCCGAGGCCGTAGGCAAAGAAGCTCAGCGGCCGCTGGCGCGCGATGCTCGCGTCGAGCTGGCGCACGATGCCGGCGGCTGCATTGCGCGGATTCACGAAGGTCCTCAAGCCGGCTTCGCGTTGCCGTTCGTTCAGCGCTTCGAAGTCGTCGCGCCGCATGAACACCTCGCCGCGCACCTCGAGCACCGGCGCATCGATGCGCTTCAGCCGCTTGGGGATCGCACCGATGGTGCCCACCGTGTGCGTCACGTCCTCGCCCGTCTCGCCGTCGCCGCGCGTGACGGCCCGCTTGAGCGCGCCGCTCTCGTAGCGGAGATTGATCGCCAGACCATCGAACTTCAACTCGGCCGCATACCGCACGGGCGGCGCGTCGGACGCGAGCTTGAGCGCATTGCGCACCGACGTGTCGAACTTGAGCGCACCCGCTTCGGTGGTATCGGTCTCGGTCTTGATCGACAGCATCGGCACGGCATGCCTCACGGCCTCGAGGCCTTCGCGCACCGCGCCGATCACCTTTTGCGTGGGCGAGTCGGCGGTCAGCAAATCGGGATGCGCGAGCTCCAGCGCCTGCAGCTCGGTGAACAGCTTGTCGTACTCGGCGTCCGGGATCTCCGGCTCATCGAGCACGTAGTACTGGTGTGCGTGGTGGTGCAGCAGCTTGCGCAACTCGGCCACGCGCTGCGCGGGTGAGGTCTTGGTTGCAACGCCCATGGCTCAATTCTCGGGTATTGCCGTTGCGTCGCGGCAGCCCGGCGGCAAATCACGTACAACGATGGTGTTGCAGCGCGCTCGCGGAGAGGCGGCATGGCCGAATACGACTTCGACCTGATCACGCTCGGCGCCGGCTCCGGCGGCGTGGCCTCGTCGCGCCGTGCAGCCGCGCACGGAGCCAAGGTCGCCATCGTCGAGGCCGGGCGTGTCGGCGGCACCTGCGTGCTGCGTGGCTGCGTGCCGAAGAAGCTGTTGATGTACGCCGCTCAGTACGGCGATGCATTCGCCGAGTCCATCGGCTACGGCTGGCAGGTGCCAGTCGGTGACAACGCGTTCGACATGGCGCGCTGGCAGGCCGCGAAGACCGCCGAGACATCGCGGCTCGAGGGCGTGTACCGCAACCTGCTGGCGCAGAGCGGCGTCGAGATCGTCGAGGGGCACGGCAGGTTCGTCGATGCCCACACGATTGCGGTGGGGTCGCGCCGCCTCACCGCGCGCCACATCCTGATCGCCACCGGTGCGGCGCCGGTTCGCGACGTGATACCCGGCACCGCGTCATGCGCCACCTCCGACGACCTGCTCGACCTGTCCGCGCTGCCCGCTCACGCGGCCGTCATCGGCGGCGGATACATCGCGGTCGAGTTCGCATCGATGTTCGCGCGACTGGGCGTCAAGGTGAGTCTGCTCTATCGCAACCGCCTGCCGCTGCGCGGCTTCGACGCGGATCTGCGCACGCGATTGGTCGATGCGCTCACCGACGCCGGCGTCGAGCTCATGCCGGGCCAGGCGCCGGTGCGTGTCGACGGCGCGCCGGGCGCCTGGCAGCTCGCGCTGCCCAATGGCCAGATCCTGCGAGCGCCGTGGGTGCTGAATGCAACCGGTCGACGCCCCAACACCGAAGGGCTCGGTCTGGAATCGATCGGCGTGGTCACCGATGCGTTGCGCGCCGTGCGGGTCGATGCCATGTGCCACACCAGCCTGGCGCATGTGCTGGCGATCGGCGACGTGACCAATCGCAGGAACCTGACCCCGGTGGCGATCGCCGAAGGGCGCGCCGTCGCCGACCGCCTGTTCGGCGGCATGCCCGATGCCTGTGTCGATCTGCATCGTGTGGCCACCGGCGTGTTCACGCTGCCCCCGATCGGCACCATCGGACCCTGCGAATCGGATCTGGCCGATGCCGGCGTGACGCTGCGCGTCTACGAAGCCGACTTCAAGCCGATGCGCCACGCCTTCACCGGCCGCGGCGAACGCTGCTACATGAAGCTGCTGGTCGACGATGCCAGCGATCGTGT
>DATKJN010000788.1:0-2734 GCA_035543655.1 Burkholderiaceae bacterium
ACTTCATCACACCGATCGTTCAGCAGATTCCGGACACGGCGAAGGACATCCGGCTGAACCTCGACGCGGTGCTGTCGCGTTCGAGCCTGGCGCCGGAAGACGCGCTGGGTGTTGCTCTGGCTGCGGCGTTCGCGGCGCGCAGCCCGCAACTGCTGCAGGCGCTGAAGAGAGGCACGCCGCCGGCCGAGGCGCAGGCCGCGCTCACCGCCGCGGCGCTGATGGGCATGAACAACGCCTGGTACCCGTTCGTCGAGATGACCGGCGACGAGGAGCTGAAGACGATGCGCCCGGAGCTGCGCATGAACGCCTATGCGTCGCACGGCGGTGTCAGCAAGGCCAAGTTCGAGGCCTACGCGTTGGCCGCGTCCATCATCGGCAAGTGCCACTTCTGCGTGAAGTCGCACTACGAGTTGCTGAAGAAGGAAGGCTGGACGACGCAACAGCTGCGTGACGTGGGGCGCATCGCCGCGGTGGTCAATGCCACCGCACAGGTGCTGTCGGCGCAAGTCTGAGATCTACAACCACGCCGGGCCGGCGCGGCAACGCGCCAGCTTTTTCTTTCGCCTGGCCCTAGCGCAGGTCGCCGGCGAGACTGGCCAACGTCTCGGGCGCGATGGTCAGGTGCGCCGGATAGTTCGCGTGATCGCAGCCCAGCCGCACCGAGGCGCCCGCGATCACCGCGGCGCGCGCTGCGGCCGGCAGCTCGAAGCGGATGAAATGCACCGACGAGGTCTTCTCCTCGTTTTCGCGCGGCAGGTCTTCATCGGCGATGGCGTAGACACGCGCGTGGCCTTCGACTTCGACGAACATGCGGTCCTCCACGCCGATCAGCCGCGCCAATTCGCGCTTGCGCTCGTGCGGATCGGGATACTCGATCAGCATCGTGGCCTTCCAGTTGGTGCCATCGGGCACCAGCGGCGCGTAGGCCCCGATCTCCTGTTCGATGCCGTCCTCATCGAAAATCTTCTCCACGCGCAGCATCTCCTGGATCTGGTAGCGGATGGTCTTCTCGTCTTCGAACTGCACGTTGATGTGCTCGCCCAACGCCACGCTGCGCAGGCGGCGGTGCGGGATGACCTGCGCCTTGATGTCCTTGCGCGCCTTGGAGTAGGCCTCGAGCGTCATCAGGCTGTCGCGGGTGATGGTGGTAACCATGCGGGTTCACTCCAATCCGTAGGCTTGGCGCACCAGGCTCAGCGGGTGCTTGAGCGCCTTCGCGGGGGTGCCGGCAAGGCCCATGCCTTGCGCGATGTGGTGGATGGCCATGGCGCAGTCGCTGCTGATCACATCGGGCTCGTGGCCGGCCATGGCCTTGAACACCGGGCGGCCGATCTTCATCGCCACCGGATGCGTGGGCGTCTTGACCCCATAGGTGCCCGCGTGGCCCGAACAGCGCTCCACGGTGTGCAGCTGCACGTTCACACGCTGGCCGATCAGCTTGAACATCTCCTCGGTCTTGCGCCCGATGTTCTGCACGCGGCCGTGGCACGGGATGTGGTAGCTCACCCGACCGAGGTCGCGCTTGAACTCGGTGTTGAGCAGGCCATCCTTGCTGCGTGCCATCAGGTACTCGAACGGATCCCACATCGCTTCCTTGACGGCCTGCACGTCGGGCTCGTCGGGAAACATCAACGGCAGCTCCTGCTTGAACATCAGCGTGCAGCTGGGAATGGCACTCAGAATCGCGTAGCCCTCGTTCGCGTAGCGTGCGAGCACCGGGATGTTGTCGTTCTTGTGACGCTCCACCGCCTTGAGGTCACCGAGCTCGAGCTTGGGCATGCCGCAGCACGACTCCTTGTCGACGATGACGTACGCGATGCGGTTGTGTTCGAGCACCTTCAGCAGGTCGTGCCCGATCCCCGGCTCGTTGTAGTTGACGTAGCAAGTGGAGAAGATCGCCACCTTGCCCGGCGTGCGTTCGCCGTCTTTCGCGTCGGTGGCCGTGCCCTGCTTCTTGGCGCCCCAGCGAAAGCGCTGTGTCGCCAGCTCCGGCATCCAGGCGTCGGGATGCACGCCGAGCAGGCCGTCCATCTGCTGGCGCGCGAACTTGGTCTTGTTCACCGCATTGACCGCCTGCACGACGATCGGGATGCCGGCGAAGCTGCCGTGCACGTCGGTCGACGCGAGGAACCTCTCGCCCGCCTTGACGCCGCCCTTGTTGAACTTGATCGACTTGGCGCGCAGCATGAGGTGCGGAAAGTCCAGGTTCCACGGATGCGGCGGCACGTAGGGGCACTTGGTCATGTAGCACAGGTCGCACAGGTAGCACTGATCGACCACGCTCCAGTACGCCTCTTTCTTGACGCCGTGCACCTCGCCATCGTCGGTGGCATCGACCAGATCGAACAGCGTCGGAAAGCTCTGGCACAGGCTCACGCAGCGCCGGCAACCGTGACAGATGTCGAACACCCGCTCCATCTCCTTGAAGCAATCGGCTTCGTCGGAGTACGACGGACTCTTCCAATCGATCGGGTGACGCGTGGGGGCCTCGAGGTTGCCTTCGCGGTTGCTCATGAAAGGTGCCTGCCATCAACGAACAAGGGGCCATGCCAGCCCCTTGTTCACCATCAACACATTGAACGACGGATCAGTCGACCAGCTGGTCCAGCGCCTTCTGGTAGCGGTTGGCATGCGAGCGCTCGGCCTTGGCCAGCGTCTCGAACCAATCGGCGATCTCGTCGAAGCCTTCCTGGCGCGCCGTCTTGGCCATGCCCGGGTACATGTCGGTGTACTC
>DATKJN010000789.1:0-2888 GCA_035543655.1 Burkholderiaceae bacterium
CGGCACGCTGCTGTCGGGCAGCGCGAACGACGGCCCCAGCCACGGCCTCGACGCCAGCCAGTTGCAATACCTGCAGCAGGTCGAACAGAACTACGTGAAGCGCGTGGTCGGCATCATCGAGCCGATCGTCGGCCGCGACAATGTACGCGCCACCATCACCGCCGAAGTCGACTTTGCGCAGAGCGAGGCCACCGACGAGCTGTTCAAGCCCAACCAGGGCGGCGCGCCCGCCGCGGTGCGCAGCCAGCAGATGTCGGAGGCCAACAACGGCCCGAGCAGCACACCGTCCGGCGTGCCGGGTGCGCTGAGCAACCAACCGCCGGTGCCGGCCACCGCCCAGATCAATGGCGCGTCGACACCTGCGGTGTCCGCCGCCGCCGCGGGCGGCAGCTCGACGCGCCGCGACAACGTGGTGAACTACGAGGTCGACAAGACGGTGCGCGTGACGCGCAACGCCACCGGCAACGTCAAGCGGCTCAATGCCGCCGTGGTGGTGAACCACCGCGTGGTCACCGATGCCAAGGGCAAGACCACCAGCACGCCGCTGAGCAACGACGAGATCGAGAAGCTGACCGCCCTGGTGCAGGAGGCCATCGGCTTCAGCAAGGAGCGCGGTGATTCGATCAAGCTGATCAACGCGCCGTTCCGCACCGAGACCATGATGCCCAAGGTCGAAGCGCAGCCGGTCTGGCAGCAGCCGTGGTTGCTCGACCTGGTGCGCGCCGCCGCCGTGCCGGCCGCACTGGTGATCGTGGCGCTGCTGGTGATGACGGGATTGATCAAGCCGGCGCTGAAGGCGGCGGGCAGCTCCCCGGTGGGTCGGCAGCTCGATGCCGTGGTCGCCGATCCGCTGGCGCCACCGCTGCCGAGCGCGCCGCTGGCGTTGGCCTCGCCGCAGTCCGAGAGGACGCTGGCCGACGCGCGCGCGCTGGCCAAGCAGAACCCGGCCGCGGTGGCGCACATCGTGCGTGACTGGGTCAGCAAAGAGTCTGCTTGATCATGGACGACAAAGGCATCGAGAACGCCGCCATCCTGCTGATGTCGCTCGGCGAGGAGCAGGCGGCCGAGGTGTTCAAGCACCTCGCCCCCAAGGAAGTGCAGCGCCTGGGCGAGACCATCGCCAAGATGAAGGGCATCTCGCGCGAGCGGCTCGACGAGGTGATGACCGAGTTCACCACCAAGGCGGCCGACCAGCACATGCTGGTGCCCGACACCGACGAGTACGTCAAGAGCGTGCTGCGCAAGGCGCTCGGCGACGACAAGGCCAACCTGCTGATCGACCGCATCATGCAGGGCAGCGACGTGTCCGGGCTGGAAAGCCTCAAGTGGATGGACGCCAGCGCGGTGGCCGAGTTGATGCGCAACGAGCATCCGCAGATCGTGGCGGCCATCCTGGTGCACCTGGACTACGAGCAAGCCTCGGCGGTGATCAAGGCCTTCGGCGAACGCCAGCGCAACGAAGTGATGGTGCGCATCGCCACGCTCGACGGCATCCAGCCGGTGGCGCTGAAGGATCTGAACGATGTGATGAGCAAGGTGCTGGCCGGCAGCGACAAGCTGCGCAAGGCCTCGCTCGGCGGCGCCAAGACGGCGGCCGAGATCATCAACTTGCTCGGCAGCGCGGTCGAGACCTCGGTGCTCGACTACATCCGCGAGGCCGACAACGATCTGGCGCAGAGGATCATGGACAACATGTTCACCTTCGACGACCTGATCAAGCTCGACGACAAGGGCATCCAGGCGCTGCTGAAGGAAATCCAGTCCGAGTCGCTGGTGATCGCGCTGAAGGGTGCATCTCCCGAGTTGCGCGAGCGCATCTTCAAGAACATGTCGACACGCGCCGCCGAGACGCTGAAGGAAGACCTCGAGTCGCGCGGCCCGGTGCGCCTGTCGGAGGTCGAGTCCGAACAGAAGGAACTGCTCAAGACCGTGCGCCGTCTGGTCGACGAGGGCCAGATCGCGATGGCGAGCGGCGCAGCCGATGAGTTCGTCTAATCCCAAGGCGGGTGCCAACCCGTACGGCCGCTTCATTCCGCGCGAGGAGCTGCAAGGGTTTGCCAGCTGGAAGCCCGGCGCCTTTGGCGGCGCCGCGCCCGCCGGTGCCGCTGCGGCAGAAGCACCGGAACAGCAGGCCCTGCTGCACGCGGCGCGCCAGGTCGGCTACCAGGAAGGCTACCGCGACGGCCTGGCGGCGCTGGAGAACTTCAAGCGCAGCCTGCTGCAGCAGAATGCCGCGCAGTTCGGCGCGCTGCTGCAGCAATTCGACGAGCAGCTCGACACGCTGGAGTTCGACATGGCCAGTGCGCTGACGCGCGTGGCGGTGTCGATCGCGCAGCAGGTGGTGCGCGACGAGTTGCGCACGCAACCCGATCGCATCGCGCGCGTCGCCCGCGAGGCCGTGGAAGCGGTGCTGATGAGTGCACGCCACATCGTCGTGCAGGTCAATCCACAGGACCAGGCGCTGGTCGAAGCCGGCGCCGCCGAGGCGATCGCCGCACGCGGCGCGCGCCTGGTCAGCGATGCCAGCATCGAACGCGGCGGCTGCCGTGTGCTGTCCGACGTGGGCACGATCGACGCGCGCATCGGTGCGCGCTGGGCCCATGCCAGCTCGACCGTCGGTGTCGAGATGCCGTGGACCAGCGGCGACGAGACGGACCCGTCCGACGCCACATGACCACGCCCGCGACCCAACGCGCTGAACGCTGGCGCCGCTACCTGGCTGACCTGGAGGCGCATGCGGCCGTGCCGCAGTCGCTCACCAGCGAAGGCATGTTGGTGCGCGTGACCGGGCTGGTGCTCGAGGCCGCCGGCGTGCGCGCGCCTGTGGGTTCGGTGTGCGAAGTGAGCGCGTCCAGCGGCGTGCCGGTCGCCGCCGAAGTCGTCGGCTT
>DATKJN010000790.1:0-2213 GCA_035543655.1 Burkholderiaceae bacterium
CTCTCCATAACGGCCATTATGTTGAGGACCCAGTTATGTGCAGTGCTCGGGGGCCCGGGTTGAACTGAGCCGCGCGACGCCTCGTGATGCCGAGGCGCTTGACGCGCCGCACTGGACATAAATCGGCGGAAGCGGCAGCACGGCATTTCCACTACTGGAGATCGCCATGCCCAAGACCCTCAGCCTTCACCGCACCTCCCGTTCCTGGTTGCTCGATGGACCGTTGGCCACATTCGTGCCGGCCTACGTTGCGCGCTTGAAGCGCGGGCGTTATGCCTGCGGCACCGTCAATCGATCCATGGCCGCGCTGGCGCACTTCGCGCACTGGATGTCGCTGTGCCGACTAAGCGCCGACAAGCTCGACGAGAGCCGTGTCGATCAGTTTCTGCACGACCACCTGCCGCACTGCGGCTGCGCGTCGCATGCGATGCGCCACCCGCGCGAAGCACACGCGGCACTGATGCCGCTGCTGGCCATGCTGCGCCAGCAAGGCGTCATCGCCGAACTGCCCATGTCGGCTGGCCCTATCGCTGTAGAGCTTCAGCGCTACGACGCCCACATGCGCGACGCCCGTGGCTTGGCTGACGGCACACGTGAGAGCCGGCTGCGCATCGTCGAGCGGCTACTGCTGCACAAGTTCGCTGGTGAGCCGCTGGCGCTCGAAGAACTGCGACCCGACAACGTGCGCCGCTTCATCGCCGAACAACTGCAGTTGCGCAACACGACCAGCAACGCCGCCGCCATCAACGCCGCGCTGCGCGCCTACCTGCGCTGGCGTAGCTCCTGCGGGCACGCCGTGCAGCCACTGCTGGCGGTCATCACCGCGCCGGCGAACTGGGCCCTGGCGTCCCTGCCGCGATCGCTCAAGCCCGAGGAGGTCGAGCGGGTTCTGAACTCCTTCACCAGCAGGATGCGCGCGCCCAAGCGAGGCTACGCGGTGGTGCGGCTGGCGCTGGACCTGGGGCTGCGCATCGGCGAGATCTGCAGGCTGCGACTCGACGACATCGACTGGCAGCAGGGCACCCTCACGCTCAAGGGAACCAAGTCACGCCGCCAGGACGTGTTGCCGCTGCCGGCGATCACAGGCAAGGCGCTCGAAGACTACGTTCGCCACGAGCGGCCTGCCAGCCGCAATCGGGCCGTATTCGTCCGGCATATGGCGCCACACGACGAGCCGGTCGGTACTGACGCCATCCGCCGCGTGGTGCGCGATGCCTTCCGGCGCGCAGGTATCCCCCACGGCCGAAGTCACTCCCTGCGCCACACCCTGGCCTGTCGTCTGGTCAACGGCGGCAGCTCGATCAAGGAAGTGGCCGACGTGCTGCGGCACCGCTCGCTGAACACCTCGCTCATCTACGCCAAGCTCAACCACGGCGCATTGGTCGCCGTGGCGCTACCGTGGCCGGGGAGTGCCGCATGAGCGCGCGCACATCTCTGAGGGCTCGGGTCGAGCAGTACCTGGCCGAGCGTCGCCGCCTGGGGTTCGAGCTCGAACACATGGAGCAGTCGCTGGTGCGCTTCGCCAGCTACATCAAGACCTGCCGCCACCGCGGGCCGTTGACCGTGGAGTTGATGGCGTCATGGGCTCGGCAGGCCAAGGACGGCCGGGGCGACAGGGCCACATGGGCCCGTGCACTGCGCATATTGCGGCCCTTCACGCGCTGGCTGCAGCAGTTCGAGCCTGCCACCGAGGTGCCCGACGAAGCGATCTTCGGCCCAATCCCTGGGCGCGTGACGCCGCACATCTTCCGCGACGAGGAGATCGCCGCACTGGTGGAGGCTGCCGGGCGCATCGGCCCGCCAATGAGCCCGCGCGGCGCGGTCATGCAGACCCTGTTCGGCCTGATCGCCTGCGCGGGGCTGCGCATCTCCGAGGCGTTGGCGTTGCTGGACTCGGACGTGGACTTGAAGGCAGGCGTGCTGACCATCCGGCGCAGCAAGTTCGGCAAGTCTCGCTTCGTGCCGCTGAACCCCGGCGCGGTGGCCGCACTTGCACGCTATCGCGACGAGCGCGTGCGCTACGTGTCCGCTGATCCCGAGCAGCCATTCTTCATCGCCACCCGAGGGCGCTTGCTCGGGCAAGCCATTGGAGATCGTCAGGCTCACCGCATCTTCGACCAGCTGCGCCGCCAGTTGGGCTGGGTGGCGCGCGGCGGCCACGCCAACGCGCGCATCCACGATCTGCGGCACAGCTTCGCGGTGCGCCGGCTGCT
>DATKJN010000791.1:0-3313 GCA_035543655.1 Burkholderiaceae bacterium
CGGCGGCAAGGCGTGGCCGATCTCCATGGCGGCTCAGGCGGCCCGGCGTGCCGGCTCGCGCAGCGTCAAGCCTTGCGCGTTGAGCGCCAGCGTGTCGGGGTTCAGGCCGAGGAACTTCTGCAGGTACTGGCGCGCGGCGTCGCGCACCTTGGCCTGGGCCGCCGCACCGTGGGCGTTGGCGTGCTGGGCCATGCCGCCGATCAGCACCGACAGCAGCGCCACCTGCTCGAAGAACATCTGGCGCTCGACGGTGGAGGTTGACATCCAGTTTGAGGCGGCGCGGGCCACCGGCAGCAATTGACGCTGCAGGCGCTCCAGCATCGTCGGCGTGGCGGGCTCGGCACCGATTGCGAACAGATTCGCGGCCACGAAATGCGCCACGGCGGCGCCGGCGTCATCGGCTTCGTCGTGCGGCCGGATGGCGGTGCGGTAGTGGCGCAGGCAGCCGGCATACAGCGCCTCGGCCTCGGCACGCGCCGGGCCCTCGAGATGGGCTTGTGCCAGCCGCGACGGACCGCGCGGCTCGGCTGCGCGGGCCACTGTCATCGGCGTGCCGTCGTCCGACTTCGCCACCGAAGCCAGCGCGGCGTCCAGCAGGGTCTGGCGCATGTGCTGCTGGACCAGCTTGAGTTGTTGGGCAGAGGGACGAGGGGGGCGGTGTCGCATGGAATGGGGTCCTTGCTCGGTGTGCTCGGCGGCAGGCCGCCGCGATGCGGCTTCGGCCTGCGGTGCAGGCGTTCAGGCCGTGTGTTGCAGCGACCGCGCCGCGCGTTCAATCGGCGTGTTCGTCGCCGCGCTCGTCGTCGCGCTCGACATGCAGCGCGCCTGAATCGATGCCGCGAGCACGCAGCCGTTCGTCCAGGCGGGCACCGTGGCGCGTCAGGTTCATCGCATCGCGCGACGGGGAGGCGATGTTCAGCGCCCACGTCGCCGGGGCTTGCACCTGGCCGGTCGAGGGCACGCGCACGGCGCGCAACTCCAGCGGCAGGCCCATCGGCTCGTTGATCGACACCTGGAACGTGTGGGCGTCGGCGCCACTGGTCTGGGTCTGAGCCGGCTGCTGCGACGCCATCGCGGTGCCGAGCGCGGCCTGCGTCGGCGTGGCGGTGTCGAGAGCGGCTGCACCGGCGCGCAACACGGCGGCGGCGGCCGCCTGGCCCAGCAGTGGCTGGGGCAGCGTGCGAAGCACGGCCGGGGCGGCGCCTTCGGGTGCGGGCATGCAGGGTCCGGTGTCGTCGTCTTCTTCACGCGGGGCCGACTTGTCGCGCAGCAGCCGCTCGAAGCGGTCGCCCTCGCGGCGCAGCGTGTGCGGGTCGGTGCCGCGCGGGGCCTCGCGCGACTCGCGCGAGCCGTGCGATGACGACGTCGAGGGGCTCGCATTCGTGTTCATGCTCATCTCGCTTGCGCAGCGGGCCGGCGGCCCTGGTCTTCGATCTCGAGCTCGACGCGCTGCTCGCGGGCGTGCAGCACCGCCTTGCGGGCCTGCTGGGCCAGGCCCCGCACCGCGTCTTCGCGCGCCAGCGCACGCGTCAGCTCGGCACCGGCCTGCTGTGCGCGCTCCTGCGCCTGCTCCAGTTCGTGTTCGTCGTCGATCAGTGCGTACTCGTCGCGCTCGAGGCGGTCGGCCAGGCGCTCTCGCGTGGCCGACACCATGCCCGACCAACGCGGCAGGGCGGGGGCCAGTGTGGTCACGATCGCGTCGGCCAGTTCGGTGATCTCGCGCTGGCACCGTTCGATGGCGCGCTGGCGCTCCTTCACCGTGGCCCGTGCCTTCTCGACCTCGACCTTGGCCTTCGCGCAGGCCTCGCGTGCGCGTTGCACGCGCAGGGTGCGCAACCGCAGCATCTGCCCGGCCTCGCTCGGCGTGGGCAGCTTGACGGTCATGTGGCCCCCTTGGCCCTGCGGGCCTTGCCCCAGGGCTCCGAAGGAGACCCTTCGTGTCTCCTGGGGAGCGAGCGCCTTCGCAGCGGCCGTGCGGCGCTCACGACACCGCCTCCTTCATCTGTTGCACCGTCGAGTCGAACGCGGTCGCCTCATCGGTGCGCTGCTGCAGCAGGGCCTTGATCTGCGGCATGCGTTCGATCGCACGGTCCGCCACCGGGTCGCTGCCGGCCTGGTACTCGCCCACGCGCAGCAGGAATTCCACTTCGGCGTGGCGCGCCATCAACTGGCGCAACTGCGAGGCGGCCTGGCGGTGTGCACCGTCGGTCACGCGCGTGAACACGCGGCTGGCGCTGCCGAGCACGTCGATCGCCGGGTAGTGCGCCGCTTGCGCCAGCGCGCGCGACAGCACGATGTGGCCATCGAGGATCGAGCGCACTTCTTCGGCCACCGGATCGGAGTTGTCCTCGTCTTCGGCCAGCACGGTGTAGAACGCGGTGATCGAGCCATGGGCGTCGTTGCCGGCGCGCTCGAACAGCCGCGGCAGTTCGGCGAACACGCTCGGCGGGTAGCCGCGCCGCACCGGCGGCTCGCCAGCCGACAGGCCCAGCTCGCGCAAGCCGCGCGCAAAGCGCGTCACCGAATCGACCATCAGCAGCACACGCTTGCCTTCGCGCCGAAAACCTTCGGCGATCGCAGTGGCGGCATAGGCGGCGCGCACGCGTTCGAGCGCCGGCCGGTCGGAGGTGGACACCACCACCACCGAGCGCGCCAGGCCGTCCGTGCCGAGACTCTCGTCGAGGAACTCGCGCACCTCGCGGCCGCGCTCGCCGACCAGTGCGATCACGATCACGTCGGCGGTCGCCTGGCGGGCCAGCATGCCGAGCAGCGTGGACTTGCCGCCGCCGGCCATCGCGAAGATGCCCACGCGCTGGCCTTCGCCGATGGTGAGCGCGCTGTCGATCGCACGCACGCCGGTCGGCAGCGGGTGGTCCACACCCTGGCGCTGCAACGGCGACGGGGCGTCGGCATGCAGCGGCGTTTGCAGCAAGCCTGGGCCACCGAGCGGGCGGCCGTCGATCGGATTGCCGAAGGCGTCGATCACGCGGCCGAGCAGCGCCGGGCCGCAGGGCATCTGCGCCACGTCGGACATCGCCTGCACCGCTGCGCCAACCGCCACGCCCTGCAGCGCGCCATAGGGTGCAAGGATCACTTCGGTGCCGGCGAAGCCGATGACCTCGGCCAGCAGCGCGGAGTCATCGGGCTCGGTGCCGGCTTCGAAGATGCGGCACTGCTGGCCGATGCGAGCGCGCAGTCCGGTGGCACGCAACACCGTGCCGCCGGCCTGCACCACGCGGCCGAGTTCGACCACGGTGCGCGTGGCCTGCAGCGTGCGCAACAGGCGTTGCGTGGCGTCGAGCGACGCAGTCAT
>DATKJN010000792.1:0-5152 GCA_035543655.1 Burkholderiaceae bacterium
CGGCTTCTACGCGCACTTCAAGTCGCGCGACGAGTTGCTGGTGGAGGCACTGGCGCGTGCCGGCAGCGACAGCGGCGCCCACATCGCGCGTGCAGCGCAGGCACGGCAGGCGCGCGGTGTGAGCGTGTTTCGCGCCTTCATCGACAGCTATCTGTCCGAGACGCATCTGCGATCGATGGACACCGGCTGTCCGGTGGCGGCGCTCGGCTCCGACATGGCGCGGCAGTCGGGCGGCGTGCGCCAGGCGTCGGCGCAACGGGTCGAACGGCTGATCGGCGCGGTGCGCGACACCTTGCCCGGCGCCACGCGGACCACCGCGTCGGTGATCGCGGGCACGCTGGTCGGCTCGTTGCAGCTGGCGCGCGCGCTCGGCGACAACGCCGAGGGCCGCGCGGTGCTGAGCGCAGCGCGCAAGGCGCTGCTGCAGCAGCACGACACCGCGACACCCGCGGCCACCTGAGCCACTGGTTTCCCTCGATGCGCCGCCGCACGCCGTCTCTGTTCGTCGATGAATATGACATACATCATATTAAGTTCCGTCACCCGCTTCACCGATCAGGAGCCATCTCATGAAGATCCACAACACCGTCGCCCTCGTCACGGGCGCCAACCGCGGCATCGGACTGGCCTTCACGCGCGAACTGCTGGCGCGCGGCGCGCGCAAGGTCTATGGCGGCGCGCGAAACCCGGCCAGCGTGACGCTGCCGGGGGTCGACCCGCTGCGCCTCGATGTCACAAAGCCCGACGACGTCGCGTCGGCGGTGGCGCGCGCCGGCGATGTGACGCTGGTGATCAACAACGCCGGCATCGGCGAAGTGGGTGGCTTTCTGCTGCCCGACAGCGAGGCCGTCACGCGGCGCATGTTCGAAACCAACTTCTTCGGCATGTTGCGCGTGAGCCAGGCGTTCGCCCCGGCGCTGAAGGAAAACGGCGGGGGTGCCCTGCTCAACGTGCTGTCGATCGCGTCATGGATCAACGGCGGCCTGCTCGCCGGCTACGCGGCCAGCAAGGCGGCCGCCTGGTCGCTCACGAACGCGTTGCGCCACGAACTCGCGGCGCAGAAGACCCAGGTGACCGCGCTGCACATGGCGTTCGTCGACACCGACCTCGTGCGCGCGCTTGACCAGCCGAAGACGAGCCCCGAGGACATCGTGCGCCGCGCGCTCGACGGGCTCGAGGCCGGGCTCGACGAAGTGATTGCCGACGAGCTGACGCAGCGCGTCAAGCAAGGCTTGTCGACGCCTGCCGCAAGCTACCTGCCGCAGCGCGGCTGAACGCATTCGTCGAACGCCACCCCACCGGAGTCCAACAATGACGATCGCCACTGCAACCAGCGCCGCGGCCGCGGCCCTGCCTTCCCTGCCGAAGACCTCGCCGTGGCCCGTGTTCTGGGTCGCCAGCGTGGCGTCGTTCCTGGTGTCGCTCGACGCGACGATGCTCTATGCGGCCTTCGGCGCGCTGCAACAGGGCTTTCCGGGTGCGAGCGCGGCCGAGCTGTCGTGGGTGCTCAACGCCTACACGGTGGTCTACGCCGCGATGCTGATTCCGGCCGGCGGCCTGGCCGACAGCTATGGCCGCAAGCGTGTGTTCCTGTTCGGCGTGACGTTGTTCATCGCAGCATCGGCCGCCTGCGGCCTGGCGGGCGACGTGTCGTGGCTGGTCGCCGCGCGCGCGCTGCAGGCCATCGGCGCGGCGCTGCTGACGCCGGCGTCGCTGTCGATCGTGCTGGCCGCATTCCCGCAGCACCAGCGTGCGCTCACCGTGAGCCTGTGGGGCGCGGTGGCGGGATTCGCCGCCGCGGTGGGGCCCTCGCTGGGCTCATTCGTCGTGCAGACCATCGGCTGGCCGTGGGCGTTCTTCATCAACCTGCCGATCGGCGCCATCTCGTTGTGGCGCGGCGCGCGACTGTTGTCGGAATCGGCGCGCTCGAGCACGCGCCGCCGCGTCGACTGGGTCGGCATGGCGCTGCTGATCGTCGGCGTCGGGGCGGTCGCGCTGGCCATCGTCGAATCCGAATCGCCGGCCTGGACGCGCACCGATCTGGTGGCGACGGCGCTCACCGGCGCGATCGCATTGATCGCCTTCGTCGTTTGGGCGCGCCGTGTCACTGACCCGCTGGTCGACCTGAGTCTTTTTCGCCACCGCACGTACCGCGCGGTGAACGCGGCCACGCTGTCGTTCGGCATCGCGTTCGCGATGATGTTCTTCGCATTCTTCTTCTACATGGGCAACGTGTGGCACTACGGCCAGGCGCTCGCCGGGCTGGCCATCGCGCCGGGCCCGCTGATGGTGATCCCGGTGGCCATCGTCACCGGCCGGCTCGCCGGCCGCTACGGGCACCGACCATTCCTCGTCGGCGGCTCGCTGCTGTATGCGGTCGCGGGTTTGTGGTTCCTGCTCGTGCCGGGTACCGAGCCGGCCTATCTCACGCAGTGGCTGCCTGGCCTGCTGCTGAGCGGCACGTCGGTGGGCCTGGTGCTGCCGTCGCTGTCCGGTGCGGCGGTGAGCCAGTTGCCGGCGCAGCACTACGCGGTGGGCAGCGCGGTCAATCAGGCCACGCGGCAGATCGGCGCCGTGATCGGCGTGGCGATCACCGTGCTGCTGCTCGGCCACGGCGCGCAGCGCGCCAACTTCGAAGTGATGTACGCCTTGCACATCGCGTTGGCGCTGCTCACCGCGCTGCTGTGTGCCTTCGTGCAGACGCGGCCGGCCGCCAAGCCGGCGCCAGCGCGGATCTAGCGCTTCTTGCGGCGCTTGCGCACCGCGTCGGCCAGTTCGATCAGCAACGCCTTCGACGTGTCCCAGCCGATGCAGGCATCGGTGATGCTCTGGCCGTAGCGCAGCGTGCGGCGGTCGGTGCTGCCGGGCTTGAAGCCCTGCGCGCCGGCGACCAGGTGGCTCTCGACCATCACGCCAAAGATCTGCTTGCTGCCTGAGGCGATCTGCGCCGCCACGTCGTGCACCACGTCGGGCTGCTTGTCATGGTTCTTGCCGCTGTTGCCGTGCGAGCAATCGACCATCACGCTGGTCTGGCGGCCGGCGTCCTCGAGCGCATCGCAGGCCTGGCCGATGCTGCGGGCATCGTAGTTGGGCGCCGCGCCACCGCGCAGGATCACGTGGCCGTCGGGGTTGCCGGCGGTGTGCACCATCGCGATCTGGCCGCTCTTGTGCACGCCCAGAAAACTGTGCGGCTGGCTGGCCGCGATCACGGCCTCGATCGCCACGCGCACGTTGCCCTCGGTGCTGTTCTTGAAGCCGATGGCCGCCGAGAAGCCCGAGGCCAACTCACGATGCACCTGGCTCTCGGTGGTGCGTGCACCGATCGCGCCCCAGCTCAGCAGGTCGGCCATGTACTGCGGGCTCGACGTGTCGAGCAGCTCGCTGCCCGCCGGCACGCCCATCGCGTTGATGTCGATCAGCAGCGAACGCGCGATGCGCAGGCCTTCGTTGATGCGAAAGCTGCCGTCCAGGTGCGGGTCGTTGATGAGGCCTTTCCAGCCCACCGTGGTGCGCGGCTTCTCGAAGTACACGCGCATCACGATCTCGAGCGCGTCGTCGTGCGCCTGGCGCGCCTCGGCCAGATGGTGTGCGTATTCCAGCGCCGAACGCGGCTCGTGCACCGAGCACGGCCCGATCACCACCAGCAGCCGGTCGTCGGCGCCGTGCACGATGCGCCGCACGCGGTCGCGGCTGGCGGCGACGAAGCCTTCGATCGGCCCGCCGGCCACCGGAAAGAAGCGGATCAGTTGCTCCGGCGGCGGCAGCGGCTCGACCGCGACGACACGTTCGTCGTCGACCTTGCTGGTCTTTTCGGTGGGGTCGGTGGCGCGCATGCGGCTAAGGGAGAGGTCTTCGAGACGGTGGCGCATTGTGTCCCTAGTCCGCTCGATACCGCCGCGCGGCCACCGCGCCTATGATGAAACGCCTGACCACGAAGGGCCACACGATGACCGCCATCGCAAGCCGCCACGAACTCGAAACCCGCGAGCACGAGCTGCGCAAGACGCGCATGTTGATGGTCGACGGCAACCTCACGCTGAACCTGCGCACCGTGGAACGCGGCGTGAGCGCGCGCGCCTACGTCGATGGCTACTGGGGCTTCGGCTCGCAGCCGCTGACCGGCGGCACCGGCGACCGCGGGCGCGTGCAACGCCTGGCGCTGTCCAATGCGCGCTCGATGGCCCGATTCGGCGCACGTGCACCGCTGCCGTTGCCGGCGGTGCATCACGTCGGCCGCCAGCAGCACCAGGGTCGCGCGCCGCTCACGCCGTCCGAGTGCAACGAACGCCTGGCCGAGTTGCAGGCCTGGTGCAAACGGCGCTTTCCCGGTTTGCGCTCCACGCGCTTTCTCGTCGGCGACGAGCACCACGCCAAGGCGCTGACCACCAGCGCCGGTGGCGATTCGTTCGCGCGCATCGACCGCGCCGCCTGCATGTTCACGCTGGTGGGCGAAGACGCCACCGGCGCGCCGATCGAAGTCGACGAGTGGATCTCGGGCCGCGGCACGCTGGCCGACGTCGATTGGTCGCTCGACGCGCTGGCGGCCAAGCTCGAGCGCGCACACGAGCACCTGCAGGCCAAGCGCCATGCGGTCATCGCACGCGGCGGCATGCAGACCGTGGTGCTGGCCGCGCCGCTGGCCGGCATGCTGGCGCACGAGGCCATGGGCCATCCTTGCGAGGCCGACGCGGTGATCGGCGGCGCGGTCACCGCATCGCTGGTGGGGCAGCCGGTGGCCAGCGAATGGGTGTCGATGACTGACTTCGCGCACACCTACGGCGGTGAGTCCACGTTGATTCCGGTGGAGGTCGACGACGAGGGCACGCCAGGCCGCGACGTGGTGATGATCGATCGCGGCATCCTCACGAGCTTCATGCACAGCCGCGAGACGGCCGCGCGCATGGAGCAGGCGCCCACCGGCAATGCGCGGGCGTACAACCCGCACGACGAGCCGCTGGTGCGCATGCGCAACACCGCGATCCTGCCGGGCACCAGCACGATGGACGAGATGATCGCCGGCGTCGACGATGGCTATCTGCTGCTCAAGACCGGCAATGGCCAGGCCGACTCGACCACCGAGTTCACCTTCGGCATCACGCTGGCCTACGAGATCCGCAACGGCAAGCTCGGCCGCGCAGTGCGCAACACCACG
>DATKJN010000793.1:0-3346 GCA_035543655.1 Burkholderiaceae bacterium
ACGAAGCGGATCGACTTCGGGCGCGCCTCCTTCAGGCGATCGACCGCCGCCACCGCCGAATTGCCGGTGGCCAGCATCGGATCGAGCACGATCGCGTCGCGTTCGTTCATGCCGTGCGGCATCTTGAAGTAGTACTCCACCGCCACCAGCGTCTTCGGGTCGCGATACAGCCCCACATGGCCGACGCGGGCACCGGGTATCACCTCGAGCATGCCGTCGAGAAAGCCGGTGCCGGCGCGCAGGATCGCGACGAACACCGTCTTGCGGCCTTCGATCACCGGGCTGCGCATCGTCGCCAGCGGGGTCTCGATCTCGATCAGCTGCGTTGGCATGTCGCGCGTGACTTCGTAAGCCATCAGCATGCCGATCTCGCCGAGCAGTCGGCGGAAGTTGCTGGTCGAGCGATCCTTCTGCCGCATCAGCGTCAGCTTGTGCTGCACCAACGGATGCGAGATGACGTGGACCTCTGGGGTGTTGGAACTCAAGGCATGCTCCTCGTCGATGCGGCGCGCGGCGGCGCGTGCTCAGAATACCGTGCCGTCGCTGGCCACCACCACCGGCGGCAGACCGCCGTCGCGCCGCTCGGCCGCAATCGCGCGACCGGCGGCCCAGGTGCCGCCCTCGAGCAGACACGCCAACGGAAACGCAGCGTCGTCGACACGGAGCAAGGTTCGCACCTGCGGTGCCAGCTCGTCGAGCAGGCTCACGGTGAGCGCGCGCCACTCGATGGTCCAGGTGTCGCCCGGCCTGACCGCTTGCTGCGCGAAGTTCGCATCGCGCGGCACGATCACACCGGCATCGAGCAGCAAGCCGCCGTTGCGGTATTCCGGCAGGCCGGTCAGCGCATCGACTTCGTGCACCTGCACGCCGGCCCACTGAAAGGGCTCGAGCAGCGAATACGCCAACCATTGAGACAGCTTGTGAAACGGCACCCATCCGGCATCGATCCCGTCGCCGCCGGCCGCCGGGTGCGGCCACACGTCGCCGATTGGCGTGCCGTGCAACGACTGGCCGCTCGGCCAGATGCCGCTCAGCGTATCCAGCAGCAACCCGAGCACGCGCGCCGCACCGACCTGGTGGTGCGTGACCGAGCGTTTGGGGTGGTGGTGGTGCAGCTCGGGCGCATGGCGATGGTGCGTCAGCGCATCGAACAGATGACCCGGCTGGCCGAGCGCGGTGTACACCCGCGGATGCGCGCGCAGCGCGTCCGCCAGTCGATGCAGCAGTGCCACCCGACCTTCGAGACCCACCAGCGGGTTGTCGAGGCTGACTTGGAACACCTCGGCCAGCACGCGCGCGTCGAGCGCGGCCAACGCCTTGGCATCGACCCGCAGTGGATCGCCCAGGTCCGACGAGAAGCGCCCGGCCATGAAGGCGCGGAAGCTGGCCACGGCCAAACCTTCGGAGCGGGCGAACGTCTGGCCACTCTCGCGTTCGCGGTAGCTCCATTGGCTGCCGGCACCGGCGTCGAGCAGCACGCTGATCAAGGCGAGGTCGATGCGCGAACGCGCCACCGCGGTCTGGCTGCGGCCATTGAGCTTGGCGTCGAGCTCGGCCTTGCGGTGAATCCCGCCGGCCTCGAAATGCCGCCAGCGGCTGTGGAACGGCACCTCCAGCGTCGGGAACCGTTCGCGGGTCAAGGTGGCCACGCGCTGGGCCACCGCAGCGAGTTGCGAGCGCACGAGCGTGAAGTGCGCCGAGTCGCCGCGCGCAACCATGGCGGTGATTGCGGCGCAGCGTTGGCGAATCGTCGCCGGTGCGCGCAGACGGCGCACCGCCTCGTTCAAGGCGGCGCCGTTGGCACCCGATTCATTCAAGCCCGCGCCCCTTCACCGCGGCGAGCTGTGCTTCGTCGGGCACGGCACCATCGGTGAAGTAGCCAGCCGCGATCTTGGCTTCGATCTCGACGCGCGCGTCGGCAGGCACCAGCGCATCGGGGATCTTCACGCGCTCGCCGACCTCGATGCCGCCGCCGGTGATGGCGTCGTACTTGTCGTTGCTCATGCTGACCAGGCGATGGATCTTGCGGATGCCGAGCCAGTGCAGCACGTCGGGCATCAGTTCCTGGAAGCGCATGTCCTGCACGCCGGCCACGCACTCGGTGCGCAGGAAGTACTTGTCGGCGCGATCGCCGCCCTCTTGCCGCTTGCGCGCGTTGTAGACCAGGAACTTGGTCACTTCGCCGAGCGCGCGCCCTTCCTTGCGGCTGTAGGCGATCAGCCCGACGCCGCCGCGCTGCGCGCCCTGGATGCACTCTTCGATCGCGTGCGTGAGGTAGGGCCGGCAGGTGCAGATGTCGGAGCCGAACACATCGGAGCCGTTGCACTCGTCGTGCACGCGTGCGGTCAACGTGACCGCCGGATTCGCCAGGTCGCGAACCTCGCCGAACACGTACAGCGTCTGCCCGCCGATCGGCGGCAGGAACACCTCGAGGTCGCTGCGCGTCACCAGCTCGGGGTACATGCCACCGGTCTCCTCGAACAGCGCGCGCCGCAGATCGGCCTCGCTGACGCCGAAGCGCTTGGCCACGCCGGGCAGGAACCACACCGGCTCGATCGCGATCTTGGTCACCGTGGCCGACGCATCGTCGAGCAGCACCTTGCCATCGATCGACAAGCGCTGGAACGCGATCGCCTGCTTGATCTCCGGCAGGTGGATGTGCGCCTTGGTGACGGCGATCGTCGGCCGCACGTCGTAGCCTTGCGCCAGGTAGTCGGCAAACACGTTCTGCACCGACGCGCCCCATGGATCGATCGACACGATCTTCTCGGCGTCGCCCCATTGTTCGTTCGGGCCGATCAGGTCGGTGGGCGATGTGTTCGTGAGATCGGCGCGGTGGCCCTTGGTGAGGTTGCCGGCCGCCACGGCCAGCGCGCGGTACACGCCGTAGCTGCCGCTGTGCGTGCCGATCACATTGCGCTGGCTGCGGTTGCTGGTGGTGCCGACGATCGGTCCACGCTCCAGCGCATCGGCTGCGCCCCAGTGGATCACGGGCGCGCCGCTGGGCCCCTGCCCCGGATGCGAGGTCAAGCGGATGTGACGCGGTAGTTCACCCATGCTGAGAAGGCGGTGCAACGAAGGGCGCAGCATAGCGCTGCCGCGGCGTTGCGCATGTCTGCGTGTCAATGCGATCGTGGCCGCGCACAACACGCGTTGAACTCTCCAGTCGCCACCGATCCGAGGGGGCAATCGCGCGTGATGGATTGCCGCGCATTTCGGCGCGCTCAAGTTGTAACGCGCGTGACCGTTGCCGCTTCGGAATACTGCGTCTCACGTCGCGGATGCACCGCTTGAAAGTGCACCGTTGGGAATCCGCAAGGGGGAAATCTGATGTTTGCCGCAACCG
>DATKJN010000794.1:0-3674 GCA_035543655.1 Burkholderiaceae bacterium
AACACCCACTTCATGCTGGTCAACGAGATGCCGCACGGCGGTCTGAAGTCCTCCGGCTACGGCAAGGACATGAGCCTGTACGCGCTGGAGGACTACACGGTGCCGCGGCACGTGATGGTGAAGATGTAGAGCGACTGTGCGGCGCGCGCCTCGCGCAAAAACTGAAGCCGCGGCGAGTGGCAGGCGCACAATGGGCCAAAGCCTCCGTGGGCGGCGTGACAGGCACGACCTGACGGGTGTGAAGCCTGATGGATTCTCTAGAAAGGAGACCCCATGAAGCGTCGAGCGGTGGTGATGGCCGCGACCTTGGCGGGTGCATTGCCCGCGAGCGGATTCGCGGCGACCAAGGAAGAGAACCAGGCCGAGGTGCGCAAGGCTGCGCAGGAAGCGCTGGCTGCCGTCTACAAGGTGCAGCCCGCAGCCCGCAAAGCCGTCGAGTCGGCGGCCGGCTATGCGGCCTTCAGCAACTTCGGCATGAAGATCCTGCTGGCCGGCACCGGCACCGGCAAGGGCATGGCGGTCAACAACAAGACCAAGGCGGTCACCTACATGAAGATGGCCGAGGTCCAGGCGGGTCTGGGGATCGGCATCAAGAAGTTCCAGCTGGTCTGGGTGTTCGAGACCGCGCAGGCGCTCAACAACTTCGTCAACTCCGGCTGGGAGATCGGCGCGCAAGCCACGGCATCGGCGAAGACCGGCGAAAAAGGGGCCTCCTACCAAGGCGCCGTGGCGGTCGCGCCGGGCGTCTGGCTGTACCAGGTCAGCGGCGACAGCCTCGCGCTCGAACTGACCGCCAAGGGCACCAAGTACTACAAGGACACCGACCTCAACTGAAGGAGACCGTCATGCAAGCAAGCCAATTCAAGCGAGCCGTCACCACCTTTGCGAGCGGCGCGATGGTGGCCGCGGGTCTGCTGGCAGGGGCCGCACCCGCCGGGGCGACCGAACAGTCGCAGCAGCGCCAGCAAGGCCGCGATGTCAAGCAAGACACGCGGCAGGACGCGCGCAAGACCAAGGTCGACTGCAAGCAGGAGAGCAACAAGAGCAACGCCGAATGTCGCCAGGACAAGCGCGACAGCAAACAAGACGGCCGCGAACAGGCGCGCGACATCAAGCGCTGAGCCGCACGGCGCCGACGCCCGATCGGCGCCGGTGCACCCATCGCAGGCGCCGTGCCCGTGCGGGCTTGCGCGCCGGTCGGCATGACCAAATCCGTCACGGCCGCCTGCCGGCCGAGGGCCGGCACGGCGCAGTTTGCGGGCGCCGTGGCCGATATCCAGGGCGAATACCGTGGATTCGGTATCACGAGCCTGTCATGCCGACCCAGTCGTTACGCCTCCTGCTCACCGCGCTCGCCCTGCTGTGCGGCGCGATGCTGGCCGTCGGCGTGGCGCTCGGCCACGGGCTGGCCCGGCCGAGCGCGGCATGGATGGCGGGGGTGGCCGGCGTGGGATTGGCGCTGGCGCTCGCCGTGCGCCAGCTCGCGCTGAAGCGGCTGAGCGGGCTGCTCGCGCACCAGGAGGTCGAGCACCAGGCCGAGAGCCTTCGTTTCCACACCGCGATCAACAACATGTCGCAGGGCTTGTGCTTCTTCGACGGCCAGCAGCGTCTCATCGTGTGCAACCAGCGCTACGCCGAGATGTACCGGCTGTCGATCGAGCAGGTGCGGCCCGGCACGACGCTGCGTGACATCGTCGACCATCGTTATGCGTCGGGCTGCATGCCGAAGATGACGCGCGAGGCGTATCTGGCATGGCGCGACTCGATCGCCGTTGCCGACAAGCCGTCGAACACGGTCAGCACGCTGCAAGATGGCCGCACGATCGCCATCCACCACCGGCCGATGCCCGATGGCGGCTGGGTGGCCACGCACGACGACATCACCGAGCACCGCGAGGCCTTGGCCGAGATCGAGCACATGGCGCGCCACGATGCGCTGACCGGCATGCCCAACCGGGTGCTGTTGCGCGATCGCCTGACCGCCGCGATGCGCGAGGCCCGCCATCCCACCGCGGTGATGTGCCTCGACCTCGACCGTTTCAAGGCGGTGAACGACACCCACGGCCACCCGGCCGGCGACGCCCTGCTGCGTCTGGCGGCACAGCGCCTGACCGAATGCGTGCGCGACGGCGACGTGGTGGCCCGCCTGGGCGGCGACGAGTTCGCGATCATCCAGCACGGCGGCGAGCAGCCGGCGGCGTCCGAGTCTCTCGCCAGCCGTCTGGTGCAGGCGATCGCACAGCCGTTCGACGTGGCGGGCCAGTCGGTCTCGATCGGCACCAGCGTCGGCATCGCCCTCAGCAGCATCGACTGCGCCGACCCGGACGACTTGTTGAAGCGCGCCGACCTGGCGCTCTACGAGGCCAAGTCTCTCGGCCGTGGCACGCACAGCCAATTCCGCCCCGAACTCGATCGGCGTGCACGCGGTCGGCGCGAACTCGAAGCCGACTTGCGGCAGGCGGTCGAGGCCGGTGCGTTCGAGCTGCACTATCAGCCGTTGATCATGCTGCCCGATCAGCGCATCGTGGCGTTCGAAGCGCTGCTGCGCTGGCGCCATCCGCGCTGTGGCATGGTCACGCCCGACGACTTCATCCCGTTGGCCGAGGAGGTCGGCCTGATCGACGTGCTCGGACGCTGGGTGCTGCACGAGGCCTGCACGCAGGCCGCCACCTGGCCGGCGCACATCGGGCTGGCGGTCAACCTGTCGCCGTTGCAGCTCAACAGCGGCCAGCTCGTCGACACGGTGCGCGCCGCGCTCGCACGGGCGGGCCTGGCGGCCAACCGCCTGGAGCTCGAGATCACCGAATCGGTGCCTCTGCACGACAACTCGATCAGCCTGTCCTCGCTGCACGGCCTGCGTGCGCTGGGCGTGCACATCTCGATCGACGACTTCGGCGCCGGCTTCTCGTCGGTGAGCTACCTGCGCAAGTTTCCGTTCGACAAGATCAAGGTCGACCGTTCGTTCGTGCGCGACGTCGCCACCGACAAGGCCGCGCAAGCGATCGTGCAGGCCATGGCCACGCTCGGCAACAGCCTGGGCATCGGCGTCACCGCCGAAGGCGTGGAAACCTACGAGCAACTGCGCGCCGTGCGCGACCTCGGCTGCACGCAGGCGCAGGGTTATTTGATCAGCACGCCGCGGCCAGCCGACGAGCTGCCGGCGCTGCTCGGGCGCGACCTCGGCGCCATCGACGCCGAGCGGCCGAACCGCGCCGCGATGCATTGAGCGTTGGGCGCGCCGCACGCGCGCCGCGCCGACCGCCTCAGCCGTGCAGCCGCTTGGCCAGGCGGCCGACCCACCAGGCGTCGAACGACCAGCGGCCCGGGCCCCACAGCATCAGGCCGAGCAGCAAGCTGCCCCAGAACACGTGCTGCTGCAGCGCCGCTTCGCCGATCTCGCTCAAGCTGATCACCGCGACGGCATTGACCACGAACAGGCCCAATGCGGCCGCGCGACCGGTGATGCCGAGCGCCAGCAGCACTGGCAGCAGCAATTCGGCGCCGGTGCCGAGCCACGCGGCGAGCGTGGGCGACAGCAGCGGCACCTTGTACTCATCGGCGAACAGAGCCAGCGTGATGTCCCAGTCGCGCACCTTGGTCAGGCCCGACAGCAGGAACACCTTGGCCACGTACAGGCGCGCCAGCCCTTGCGCCGCCGGCTGCGCGGCCTCGAG
>DATKJN010000795.1:0-3304 GCA_035543655.1 Burkholderiaceae bacterium
ACAAGCGCCGGCGCAGGCCGGCCCCGAGCAGGCGGGCCGCTTCCATGAGAGGTGCGGCACGCTCGGCCAGGCTGGCGCGCACCAGCACATAGGCATACGGATAGAGCGCCAGCACGAACAACAGCACCGCGAACGGCAGGCTGCGCACGTCCGGCCACAGTGCGCCCTGGCCGCCAAAAGCCGCGCGCAGCCCGAGCTGCACCGGACCGCTCGGGTTCAAAGCGTCGGTGGTGGCATAGGCCAGCACGTAGGCCGGCATCGCCAGCGGCAGCAACAGCGCCCACTCGAAGATCCGGCGACCGGGAAAATCGAACAAGCTCACGGCCGCGGCGGTGGCGCCGCCCAGCAGCGCCACCCCCATGGCGACCCCGGCGGCAAGCAGGAATGACTGCAGCGCCTGGTCGGGCAGCACGGTCTGCCACAGGTGAGCCAGCGTGACAAAGGCGGTGGCGTCCAACTGGGCCCAGGCCGCCAGCACACCCAGCACCGGCAGCGCCAGCAGCAGGCCGAGCGCCGTCAGCGCGGCGCGCATGGCAGCGGGGCGCGCCGCGAAATCGGCAGAATGCGAACGAGCCTCATTTCGCCACAGTATCATGCGGCGATGAGCGGCCCCGCCGGCGTGCAACTTGAGCAAGTGGTGGTGCGCTACCCGGCAACAGCCGCCACGCGGGCCGCGGTCGACACCCTGTCGCTCGCGCTCGGCGCGGGCCAGATCGGGGTGCTGATCGGCCCATCGGGCTGCGGCAAGACCACGGTGCTGCGCACCGTTGCAGGGCTGGAACCGCTCGCAGCGGGTCGCATCGCGGTCGGCGGCGAAGTGATGTCCGACGCCGCCAGCGGACGGCACGTGGCCCCTGAGGCACGTCGCGTCGGCATGGTGTTCCAGGACTACGCCTTGTTCCCGCACCTTTCGGTGGCGGCCAATGTCGCCTTCGGTTTGCGCGGGATCAAACGCGCCGAGGTCGACGCGCGGGTGCACGAACTGCTCGATCTGGTGGGGCTTGCGCATACCGCGCACCGCGCCCCGCACCAGTTGTCGGGCGGCCAGCAGCAACGCATTGCGCTGGCGCGAGCCCTGGCACCGCGGCCGCAGCTGCTGCTGCTCGACGAGCCGTTCTCCAGCCTCGACATCGATCTGCGCGAGCGGCTGGCGCAAGACGTGCGCGCGATTCTCAAGGCCACCGGCATCACCGCGCTGTTCGTCACGCACGACCAGCAGGAAGCGTTTGCGCTCGGCGATCGCATCGGCGTGATGCACGCAGGCCGCCTGGAGCAATGGGACGACGCCTACACGCTGTACCACCGCCCGGCCACGCGCTTCGTCGCTGGATTCATCGGCCACGGCGTGTTCACGCCGGCCCGCATCGAGTCGTCCGCCTCGGGTCCGGTGGTGACCACGCCATTCGGCAAGATGAGCGACGTGGGCGAATGCCCGCTGCCCGAGGCCTACCCCGGCGGCGAATGCGACCTCCTCCTGCGCGCGGATGACATCGTGCACGACGATGCATCGCCGGTGAAGGCACGCATCGAACACAAGTCGTTCCGCGGATCGGAGTTTCTCTACACGCTGCGGCTGGCCAGCGGCGAGCAGGTGCGCTCGCACGTGCCCTCGCACCACGACCACCAAGTGGGCGAGTGGATCGGCATCCGCCCGGCACTGGATCACGTAGTGACCTTCGAGCGAGCCTCGTAAATGGCCGCTACGGCGGGGTATTGCGTCAGGGAAGTCGCGGCCCGTGTTCCCGGGGTGCAACTTCCGCGTAAGCCAACCCTCAAAGGGCGACCCTGGCTCTATACTGGGGTTGACTTCCACATCAAATCAGGCCCGTAAGGCCAGGCAGGACACGATGGGTGGCAAACTAAAAGTCGCTGGGTTCATCGCGCTGGGCGCGGTTGCAGGTGCTCTAACCACGATGCAACTGACGGCATTTGCGCGCAACACGCTCGCTCCGCTGCCGCTCGACGAGCTTCAGCAACTGGCTGCCGTGTTCGGCATGGTCAAGAGCGACTATGTCGAGGCGGTCGACGAGAAGAAGTTGATCACCGACGCCATCTCCGGCATGGTGGCTGGTCTCGATCCGCACTCGCAGTACTTCGACAAGAAGAGTTTCAAGGAATTTCGCGAAGGCACCACCGGCCGCTTTGTCGGCGTGGGCATCGAGATCGGCATGGAAGATGGCCTGGTGAAGGTGGTTTCGCCGATCGAAGGCTCGCCCGCTTTCCGCGCCGGCATCAAGGCCGGCGACCTCATCACCCGCATCGACGACACCGCGGTCAAAGGCCTGACCATGGACCAGGCGGTCAAGCGCATGCGCGGCGAGCCGCAGACCAAGGTCACGCTCACCGTGTTCCGCAAGGTCGAGAACCGCACCTTCCCGGTCAGCATCGTGCGCGAAGAGATCCGCGTGCAGAGCGTGCGCGCCAAGATGATCGAACCCGGCTACGGCTGGGTGCGCGTGAGCCAGTTCCAGGACCGCACGATCGACGACTTCGTGCGCAAGGTCGATGAGTTGTACAAGCAAGACAGCAACATGAAGGGCCTGGTGCTCGACCTGCGCAACGACCCGGGCGGGCTGCTCGAAGGCGCGGTGGCGCTGTCGGCGGCGTTCCTGCCGTCCGAAGTGACCGTGGTGTCGACCAACGGTCAGATCGCCGAGTCGAAGTCCAGCTTCAAGGCCGCACCCGAGTACTACATCCGCCGCGGCGGCTCCGATCCGTTGAAGCGCCTGCCGGGCGCGATGAAGAGCATTCCGCTGGTGGTGCTGGTCAATGAAGGTTCGGCCTCGGCCAGCGAGATCGTGGCCGGCGCCCTGCAAGACCACAAGCGGGCGATCGTGATGGGTGCGCAGACCTTCGGCAAGGGGTCGGTGCAGACCGTGCGCCCGCTGGCCGGCGAGACCGCGTTGAAGATCACCACCGCGCGCTACTACACGCCGAGCGGGCGCTCGATCCAGGCCAAGGGCATCGTGCCCGACGTCTGGCTCGACGAAACCGCCGACGGCAACGTGTTCGCCGCGCTGCGCCTGCGCGAGGCCGACCTCGAGAAGCATCTGGGCAGCCCCGACGAAAAGAAGGACGAGGCGCGCGAGAAGGCGCGCGAGGAAGCGCGCAAGCGCTTCGAGGACCAGCAGGCCAAGTCGCGCGAGCCGCTCAAGCCGCTGCCCGATTTCGGCACCCCGGAAGACTTCCAGCTGATGCAGGCAATCAACCAACTCAAGGGCAAACCGGTGGCGGTGAGCAAGAGCGTCGTCGAGCGCAAGGCCGAAGCCAAGGTGAACTGAGCCGCAGCCGCCCCAGGGCGTAC
>DATKJN010000796.1:0-2522 GCA_035543655.1 Burkholderiaceae bacterium
GGCCGAACTGGCCGATGGCTGCAGCGGCGCCGACTTCGTGGCCGCGCTGGCCGCCGGCGCCGAGCTCAGCTCGCGCTTGAACCTGAGCGAATCGCAGTACGACGGCTTCGATCCCACTGGCGTGCTGGTAGTGTTCGCCGCCACCGCGGCGGCCGCGCGCGTGCTGAAGCTGAACACCGCGCAGACGCTCAACGCGCTCGCCCTCGCGTTCAACCGCTGCGGCGGCAGCTTCCAGAGCAACGTCGACGGCACGCTCGCGGTGCGCATGGTGCAAGGCTGGGTGGCCGAGACCGGCGTCGATTGCGCGCAGCTCGCGCAGCGCGGCGTCACCGGGCCGCCCAACTTCATCGGGGGCCATTACGGCTATGCCCACTTGTACGGGCGCGGCCGTTTCGACATCGACGCCGTGTTACGCGACCTCGGCAGCGAGTGGCGCTTGCAGCGGGTGGTGTTCAAGAAGTACCCGAGTTGCGGCGTCACGCAAGGCGTGACCGAGCTCGCGTTGAGCTTGGTGCACGACGAAGGCCTCGTGCCCGAGCAGGTGCGCCGCGCGTTGGTGCGACTGCCGCCCTATGCGCACAAGCTGGTGGGCCATGCGTTCCGCATCGGCAACAACCCGCGCGTCGACGCACAGTTCAACGCTGGCTACTGCGTGGCCAACGCGATCCAGCGCCGCGCCTCGAAGCTCGCGCACTTCGCGCCGGAGCAGGTGCACGACGCCGCGGTGGCGGCGTTGATCGAGCGCATCGACGTGGTCGCCGATGAGGCCATGAATGCACGCGGCCACACCGCGGTGGATCTCGAAGTCACCACCACCGGCGGCCGCGTATTGAAGCGCGCGCTCGACATCGCTCCAGGCTTTCCGGGCGCCGAGCTGACCGATGCCCAGCACCGCGCGCGTTTCGAAGACTGTCTGGCCTATGCGCCGCATGCGCTGCCGGCTGCACAGATGCAGCGGCTGATCGATGCCATCGAGCATGTGGATGTGCTCGACGATGCGCGAGCACTGGCGGGGCTGTTGGTGGCGCCGCGCTTGGATTGAGCACGTCATGCGCAGTTCGACTCTTGCACTGATCGCCACCCTCGTCGCCGGTTGCGCCACGCTGACCCAGGACTCGCTCGAGCATCGCTACGGGCGGGCCGACACCACTCGCTTCGATCGGACACCGGTCGCCGCAGCAGGCGGCGTCTCCTACCGCGACGAGGTGCGGCCCATCCTCGACAACCGTTGCGTCGTCTGCCACGGTTGCTACGACGCGGCGTGCCAGTTGAAGCTCGGCTCCTGGGAGGGCATCGCTCGCGGCAGCAGCAAGGCGCCGGTGTACGACTCCTCGCGGCTTCGCGAGGCACCGCCCACGCGATTGTTCGTCGATGCGCAACTGCCGTCGCAGTGGCGCACCAAGGGATTCGATGCCGTGCTCAACGAGCGCACCCCGTCGCCCGAGAACAACTTGGCCGCCAGCGTGCTGTACCGCAGCCTGGCGCTCAAGCGAGCCCACCCGCTGCCCGACGTGAAGGTGCTGCCGGATGCCTTCGACTTTTCGCTCGACCGGTCGCAGTCGTGCCCGAACCTGGGTGAGTTCGACGCCTTTGAGCGCAAGCACCCGCTGGCCGGCATGCCCTACGGGCTGCGCGGGCTCGACGATCGCGAGCAGGGCGTGTTGACGCGCTGGCTTGCTGCCGGCTCGCCGGGCGACGACTCGCCGCTGCCGCCGTCCGGCGAGGTGGCGCGCCAGCTGCAGGCGTGGGAGCAGTTTCTCAACGGCAGCTCGCGCAAGGAGCAGCTGATGAGCCGCTACCTGTACGAGCACCTGTTCCTCGGCCACCTGGTGTTCGATGGCGACGCCACCCACAGCGTGTTTCGGATCGTCCGCTCGACCAGCGCACCGGGTGCGCCGGCCGTGCCCGTGGCGACGCGGCGGCCGTACGACGACCCCGGTGTGGCGCGCGTGTACTACCGGCTGGTGGCCGAGCGCGAGACCTTGCTCGCCAAGACGCACATGCCCTACCTGCTGTCGCCGGCGCGCTTGGCCAAGTTCCGTGGCTGGTTCCTCGATGCCGACTACCGCGTCGACGCGCTGCCGTCGTACGACCTGGAGCAGGCGTCGAACCCGTTCATCAGCTTCGCCGCGATCCCGCCCGATTCGCGCTATCGCTTCCTGCTCGACGAGGCCGAATTCTTCATCATGAACTTCATCAAGGGCCCGGTCTGCCGCGGCCAGGTGGCGGTGGACGTGATCGAGGATCACTTCTGGGTCACCTTCATCGACCCCAAGCAGGGCGCCGAGGAGTGGAGCGGCGAGCTGCTGGCGCGTCAGGCCGACAACCTGCGGCTGCCGGCGGCCGATGGCAGCGACGCGCGCCTGCTGCTCGGCAGCTGGCGCAAGCTGGCCGAGCGCGAGGACCGCGTGCTCGCCGCCAAGACGGCGCAAATGAACCAGCGGTTCGGCGGCGCACGCAAGGTCGATCTATCGCTGATCTGGGACGGCGATGGGCGCAATCCGAATGCAGCGCTGACCGTG
>DATKJN010000797.1:0-5612 GCA_035543655.1 Burkholderiaceae bacterium
TGCGGCGCGCGGCCTCCAGTGCACGTTCGGCACGCCACATCAGCTGGCGGCGGTTCGGCAGGCCCGACAGAGCGTCGAAGTTCGCGAGGTGGCGGATGCGGTCTTCGGCGGCACGGCGGTCGGTCACGTCCTGCACGATGCCGGTGTAGCCGACACAGTGGCCGGCGTCGTCGAACTCCGGCTCGGCCTCGACGTGCAGGATGCGTGGGCGGCCGTCGATCACCGTGACCGGCACGTCGGTCGCCAGCACCGAACTGGCGCTCAACACGTCGCGCAGCACGCGCATCAGGCCGTTCCGCTCGGCCACAGGCACCATGCGCAGCACCTGGCGCATCGACATCGATCCGTGCGGCGCGACACCGAACACGCGCAAGCCCTCGGGCGACAGCACGAAGGTGCTCACGCCCTCGTCGACCGATCGCCGCCAGTCGAAGCTGCCCATGCGCGCCAGGTCTTGCGCACGCGCCAGCTTGGCCTTGCTACGCTCCAACTCCTGTCGCGTTTGCGATGCGCGCAGCAGGTAGTGCAGGCGGCCGGCCAGCAGGCTCCACTGGTGCGACTTGACGAAGAAGTCGGTGGCGCCAGCCTCGAATGCCCGCGTGATCGAGGCGTTATCATCCAATCCGGTGAGCATCAGAACCGGCAGGTGCTCGTGGCCCGGCGTGGCACGCAGTGCGCGGCAGGTCTCGAAGCCGGCGCGACCGGGCATCAGCGCGGCGAGCACCACCGCATCGGTGGGCCGTTCGGTCAACAGTTGCAGCGCGCGGTCTCCGCTGCTGGCCTCGACCACGTCGAAGCCGCGCTCGCGCAAAGCCACCGCGATGAGCATCAAGCTCACTTCGTCGTCGTCCACCAGCAGCAGCTTGGGCCGGTGTAACGGGTCGTGGACGCCGGATTCGATGGACAGCATGGGACGAGGCGGTCGGCGCTCCTGGGCAAGCAGCCGAAAGACGCTCAGGTGCGCAGCATAGCCTGCACGGCGCCGCATACCCGCTGCATTTCGCCGAGCATCGCGTCGAGCAGCGGGCCGATGTCATCGGGCTGCGCCGTCCGCAGGTGCTGCTCGACCTGGGCGCACAACGCCGACAGTGCCAGCGCACCGACGCTGGCCGACGACGACTTCAGCGTGTGCGCCAGATGACGCAGCGTGTCAGGCTGCATCGGCGAGCGCGCCAGCATCAGCTCTTGGCGCGTGCGCTCCAGCGAGGCGCCATAGGTGGTCAGCACGCGCTGCACCAGGGTGCCGTTGCCGGTGGGGTCCAGTTCGGACAAACGCGCCAGCGCGCCGGCATCGAGCACGGTGTGAGGATCGGTGGCGTGGTCCGTGGCACTGAAGGTCATGGCGCGGGCTCTTCGGAAGGTATCGGAGAAGGTATCGGAACTGGTCGTCTGCTCAATCGAGCTGTTTGGCGCCGGCCAGCGCACGCAAGACTGCCCGGTTGACATCGGGCAAGCCGAGCATCGTGGCTTCGGCCGCGGCACGGATGTCGTACACCGACTCGGCCTCGACCGCGCGCACCAGCTCGAGCTGGCTGTGATACGGACCCGCCTCCTCGACCAACGCCGCACGCACCGCGTCGGGCACCGGGATCGAGCGCATCAGGTCACCCATCGGCTGGCCCATCAGGCGATCGAGCAGCGAAAACACGCCGCAGATGAACATCTCGCTGCGCTGGTCGGCGTCGGCGGTGGCGCGGCCGAGCTCTTCCATCAGCAGGCCGCGACGCACGGCGGCATACATGACCGGCTTGACGTTGGGATCCTTGCTGGCTGAAGCGAGCAGCAAAGCGAGCCAGCGCTTCAGGCGGTTGTAGCCGAGCACCATGATGGCGTGGCGGAACGAATTGATCTCCACGCTCAAGCCGAAGGCCGGCGAATTGATGTAGCGCATCAACCGGAACGCCAGCGTGGGGTCGGTCTTCAGCACCTGCTCCAGACGGTCGGCGGGCTCTTCACGATCGACGCGGTTGATCAGCTCGACGATGAACTGCAGCTCGGGCCGCGAGCCGCCCTTGCCACTGGTGGCCATCACGTCGTCGATCGGCCAGCCGAGCACGGCGATGGCGCCGCGCTGGAACGCCATCTCGAGGTCGGCCAGCGTGCGCACGCCGGATTGGATGTGAGGGATCGTGCGCGCCGATCCGCCGGGTGGCGGCGCGCCGTCGCGGCGCTCGTCGGCCAGATCGATGATCGAGTAGGCGAAGCAGGGCAGCACCTCGCGCGGCAATGGCGACAGCGGACGGCCCTTGATGAGCAGCGTGCTGCCGGCGGCATGCATCGCCTGCAACGCGGCACTGTTGGCGGGGTCGCAGGCCATGAAGGCCGGGATCTCCACCATCACGTTGGGTGCGGGCTGAAACTGCACGAGCTCGTGCAAGGCGGTTTCGCTCACCACATTGAGCGACACGCGGCCACCGTCGGCAGGCCACACCTCGGCCACCGCGGCCAGCAGGTCGGCCACGTTGGGCGTGGTGTCTGGGCGGCTCGGAAACACCGTGAGCCGCGAGGCCGTGATCGCCCGATGGCGATCGACCATCGGCGAGTAGCCCAGAGCCACTTGGCCGAATACCGGGTGATCGTTCATCGGGTCAGCCAAGATAGTTGAACAGCGACAAGCGCTGCATTTGCGAGTAAGCCCTTAGCGCGGCATCGTAGCCCGTTTGTTTCAGCTGGAAATCTGAAATGGCGTGCACCATGTCAAGGTCTTCGGCATTCGATCGCTCTTCCTGAGCCAGCAGCTTCTGTCCGGCGACGCGTGTTTCCACGTTGTCGAGCCGCTGCAGCCACGCGCCGGCATCGGCGCGCGCGCTGTCGAGTTGCGCAGCCCCTGCGTCGATGTCACGCAAGCCGTTGGCAACCGCCTGATTCAGCTGTCCGACGTTCGCATTCGTGTTGTTCAGCACGGACGCGGCGGCATCGAGGGTGTCGAAGATCGACAGGTCTTCGGTCGATGGCGTGACCGTGAAGTTGTCACCGTTCGCGGGTGCGCCGCTGACGCTGAACGCCATGCCGTCGATCTGGATCGCCTGGCCCGACGCGTAGGGCACGTTGGTCAGCGCGGTGGCTGCGCCGTTGCGCAGCACGCTGTAGGTGGTGGTCGAGCCCGACACGCTGAACTGCACGCTGTACGGATCACCTGTCAGCTGGCTCGGGTCGGTGACGCGGCCGGCATCGATCCACCCGCCGCCGGTCGATGTGGCGGCGGCGGTCTCGAACACGCCGTTGCCACTGCGCGCCGCCAGGTACGCGGCGCGCCCATCGGCGGCCAGCGGCAGCGGTTCGCTCGATGCGGTCTGCGCGCTGCCGCCGGTTGCGGCATACGTCACGCCACCCGGCGCATCGACGAACGGCGGACCGCCGGCCCCCTGGCCGGCGAGCAGAAAGCCGCCCGCTCCGTCGCCGCGGTTGGCCACCTTGAGCAACTGCGCGCGAATGCCGCTGATCTGCTGCGCGATGGCGCGGCGCTCGTTGGGTCCGTAGCTGGTGTTGCCTGCGGCAACCATCAGTTCACGCGCCTGCTGCAGCAACTCGGTCGCATCGCCGAACGCCGCCTCCACCTGCGACACCGCGGCGCGGCTCGCATCGATGGCGCGCTGGTCGACGGTGGCCCGCGCTTCGGCGGCGCGCGCACGCTCGGCGCGCGCCGATGCCGCCGGATCGTCCGACAGCTTGTTGATGCGCTTGCCGCTGGTCAGCTGCTGCTGCGACTTGTTGAGTTCGCTCTGGCGCTGCTGCAGCGTGTTGACGCCGGTTTCGAACTGGTTCGCGGTGGAGATGCGGTTCATCGGTCTCGAGCCTTCAGGGTCATGACGCCGTCGCGTCGAGCAGCGTGTCGAACAAGGTTTGCGCCACCTGCAGCACCTTGGCTGCAGCCTGGTAGCCCTGTTGGTAGAACATCAGCTTGGCAGCCTCTTCGTCGAGGTTGACGCCGGAGCGCGACGACCAGGCTTCCTTGGCCGCCGCCGCGACCTGCGTCGAGATCGACGACGCTGTCATGGCGCCCTGGGCGCGCACGCCGATGTCGGCCATCGCCGCGGCCCACGCATCGGTGACGTTCATGCCACCGGTGAGTCCGCCCGCGCCGTTGCCGACGCGACCCACCAGCATCGCGTCGCGCAGGCCGGCCAGTGCCAGCGCATTGCCGTTGTTCGATGCCGGGAACGGCGTCTGGGCCACGGTGAACACGTCGCCGTTGGCCGGCACGCCGGCCAGGTTGAGCTCGAAGCCGTTCAATGCGATCGGCTGTCCTGCGACCCATGTGCCGGTGCCGCTGGACACCAGCGCGTTGGTCGTGCGGTCACGCAGCTCCCAGTTGTAGGCGCCGCTGCCCGACGTGAAGGTGACGGTCGCGGTCTGGTCCGGGTCGACCGTCGGGCTCACCACGTTGAGACTGGCCACGGTCGCGCTGCCGGTGTTGCTGCCTCCGACCGTGGCGGTGACCGGTGAGGCCGCCGCGATGCCGCGCGGATCGGCCAGCACGCGGGCCAACGCGTTGGCCGCGCGTGTCACCGGCTGCAGCAGGAAACGATCGGTCGCGGCCGGTGGCGGCGTGCCGAGGTCGATTCGAAACCCGTCGACCACCTGGTCGTCGACCACGGTCTGCGTGAAGCCATCGAGCCGTCGCGTCAGTTGCCAACCCGAGCCGTCGTTCACCAGGTCGTACTCGCTGGCCAGCAGCTGTGATGCATCGACGGTGGTCAGCGTCACGGCTGATACGAACGCACCGCCCGCGGTGCGCGCATTCGTCTGGGCAGGCAAGGCCTGCGGCGCGCCGATCGAGAACATCGGTGCGCCCGCACCCGGCGGCACGCCGAGGTCGAGGCCAAGCGACTGCTGCATGTTGAGGCTGCCGGTGATCGCGGCGCCGAGCTGGCCAAGCATCGTGCGGGCGCGCACCAGGTCTTCGTCCTGGAAGCGCAGCAGGCCGCCGATCGACCCGCCGCCCACCAATGCAGCCGACAGCGGACGCACGCTGGCGCCGTCCTGGATGCCGAGTGCGACGCGCGATGCGTCGTAGGGATCGGCCGCCACCTGCAGCTGCGACGCCTGGCCGCCCAGCACCAGACGCTGGCCGCCGCCGACGAACACCGACACCGAGCCATCGTCAGCGGCCACGGTGGTGATCTGCACGTGCGACGACAGATCGGACAGCAAGCGGTCGCGCTGATCGAGCAAGTCGTTGGGCGTGTGACCGGTTCCCTGCGCAATCGCGATGCGGTCGTTCACGCTGGCGATCTGCCGTGCGATTTCGTTGACCTGCGCCACCATCGCGCCGAGCTCCTGTGTGACGCCCGATTGGATGTCGTCGAGCTGTGCCGCGGCGGTGGAGAAGCGCGCGGCCAGTTCGCCGGCGCGGCCGAGCACGACGTTGCGCGACGCCAGGTCTTGCGGGTGGCTGGCGAGATCGACCATCGCGTTGAGCAAGGCGCCGGCCGACTGGCCGATGCCGTCGTCGCCGCCGGCGAACAGCGATTCCAGTTGCTGCAGCCGATCCAGCCGTGCCGTGTCGAACGACGACTGCGCGCGCGACGTCATCGCCTCGCGCGTCAGGAACTGGTCGTACACGCGCGCCACGGTCTTGACGTCGACGCCCTTGCCGAAGAAGCCGGCGC
>DATKJN010000798.1:0-2191 GCA_035543655.1 Burkholderiaceae bacterium
GATGCAGACCGCGGGCAGCCAGCAGCGCATGCCGCTCGCGTTTGCCGGCCTGGTGACGATCGGCGCCATGGCGATGGGCATGTACGAGTTGTTCTCGTGGATCGAGAAGCGCACCACCGGATGGGCGCACCGCGGCTCGCAGGCCGCGTGACGCGGCCCCTGCAAGTCGCCGCTCGCCGCCCGCGCAATCGGCGCGGCGGCCTACACTGGCCGGCAACATGCCGATGAGTCTTGCGCAGCAGCTGCGCCACTTGCGCCGAGCCAACACGATCGCTCGCACGGCGATGGGCGCCGGCCACCACCCTTTCGGCGCGCTGCTGGTGGCGCCCGATGGCGACACCGTGCTGCTGGAGCAGGGCAACGTCGACGCGGTCGATCACGCCGAGGCCGTGCTGGCGCGCGAGGCGGCGCGGCTGCACCCGCCGGCGTTGCTGTGGACGTGCACGCTGGTCACCACCGTCGAGCCGTGTGCGATGTGCGCCGGCACCCAGTACTGGGCGCACATCGGTGCTCTCGTGTACGGCATGAGCGAGCGCGACCTGCTGGCGCACACCGGCGCACATCCGGACAATCCGACGCTCGATCTGCCGTGCCGTGACGTGTTCGCGCGCGGCCAGAAGGCGGTGCAGGTGATCGGCCCGGTGCGCGAAGTGCACGACGAGATCGCGACGCTGCATCGGCAGTTCTGGACGCGGCGCGAACCGTGACCTGGCACGCCCGGCTCGAGCTGCGCGCGCGGCACGACGGTGGCCGCTGCACCGTGCACGCCGCGCACGAAGGGCCGCTGCGCGTGCTGAAGACGCTGCATCCGGAAGGCGACGCGATCGCGCACCAGGTGATCGTGCATCCGCCCGGCGGCATCGTCGGTGGCGACCATCTGAAGGTGGCACTCGACCTGCAGCCCCACGCCCACCTGGTGATCACCACCCCTGGCGCCACGCGCTTCTATCGCAGCGACGGCGCCGATGGGGTGCAGCAGGTGTCGGCGCGCCTGCACGCGCGTGCCCGGTTGGAATGGCTGCCGCTCGAGTCGATCGCGCACAGCGGCTGCCTGGCGACCAACCATGCCGAGTTCCACCTCGAGCCGGGCGCCGAGATGATCGGCTGGGACGTGCTTGCGCTCGGCCTGCCGGCATCGGGCGAGATCTTTGCCGCCGGCCGCTTCACGCAACACGTGGAGCTGCCCGGCGTGTGGATCGAGCGCGGCGTGATCCGCGCCGACGACGCGCGCCTGCTGCACTCGCCGTTGGGGCTGGACGGACACAGTACCGTGCTGACATCGTGGTTCGCGTCGGCCGATGCGCTGGCCACCGCGCGCCTCGAAGGAATAGTCGATGCCGCGCGCGGCTGCGTGCAAGCGCGCGGGGGCAGCGACTGCGTCGCCGGCGTCACCGCGCTGCAAGGCCGCGTGGTGGTGTTGCGCGCGCTGGCCCATCGAGTGGAGCCGGCGCTCGCGCTCGCGCAAGCCGTGCGCGGCGCGTGGCGCCGGGCCGCGTGGGCGCTGCCGGACACCAAGCCGCGTGTGTGGAGCACCTGAGCGCGTGCAGGCGCGCGCTCAGCGCAGGATGTTGTAGGGCCCGCCGTTCTTCAGCGCCGTCTGGTAGGCCGGCCGTGCGTGAATGCGCGCCAGCCAGCCGTTGATCTGCGCGAAGCGGGCATCCAGCCCGCCGCGCACCACCGCCACTTCGAGCGGAAAGCTCATCATCACGTCGGCCGCGCTGAACTCGCTGCCGGCAAGCCACGGCCGCTGGCCGAGTTCGGACTCGATGAACGCGAGCTGGCGCTGGATGTTGGGCGTGACGAAGGTGCCGAGCACGCCGTCGGCGATCTTGCGCGCGATCGGCCGCGCGAAAAAAGGGCCGGACTTGCGGATGCGGCCGAGGATCAGCGTCAGCAGCAGCGGCGACATCGCCGAGCCTTCTGCGAAGTGCAGCCAGTAGGTGTAGCGGCGGTGTTCCGGCGTGCCCGATGCCGGCCGCAAGCGACCACCGGCGCGGTCGACCAGATACTCGATCACCGCACCGGTTTCGGCCACGGTCGCGTCGCCGTCGGTGATGACCGGGCTCTTGCCGAGTGGGTGCACCTTCAACAGCTCGGGCGGCGCCAAGTTGGTCGTGGCGTTGCGCTGGTAGTGCTCGATCCGGTAGGGCAGCGCGAGCTCTTCGAGCAGCCACAGCACGCGCTGCGAGCG
>DATKJN010000799.1:0-2039 GCA_035543655.1 Burkholderiaceae bacterium
CGACGCGGCGAGCCAGAGCAAGATCTTCATCGAGGCGCAGACCAAGGAAGGCTACGACCTCAGCTTCTCGGTCGCGATCACCGCGGTGTCGGCGGTGATGGCGGTGATCATCCCGCCGTCGATCCTGATGATCGTGTGGGGTGGCGTGCTCACGGTGTCGATCGGCGCACTGATGCTGGCCGGCATCATCCCGGGCCTGCTGATCGGCCTGGCGCAGATGGCCACCGTGCACGCCTACGCCAAGCGGCGCGGCTACCCGACCTATCCGCGCGCCACGCTGCGCGAGGTGTTTGCCTCGGCGCTGGTGTCGGTGCCCGCGCTGATGACGCCGTTCATCATCGTCGGCGGCAAGATCTTCGGCTGGTTCACCGCCACCGAGTCGGCCGCGATCGCAGTGCTGTACGCGGGCGCACTGACGATGTTCGTCTACCGCGAGATGGGCCTGAAGGGCCTGCACGAGGCCCTGCTCGATACCGGCAAGCTGGCCGGCATCACGCTGTTCTGCGTCGGCACGGCCAGCGCGTTCGGCTGGCTGCTCGCCTACTACCAGATCCCCAAGGCGCTGCTGGCCAATGTCGCGAGCTGGGGCATGGGTCCCACCACCACCGGCTTCTTCATCGCCGGCGTGTTCCTGGTGGTGGGCTGCTTCCTCGACGCGATCCCGGCCATCATCATCGTCGGCACCATCCTGCAGCCGATGGCACAGAGCGCCGGCCTGGACCCGGTTCACTTCGCGATCATCGGCATCGTGTCGCTGGCCTTCGGCCTGGTCACGCCACCCTATGGCCTGTGCCTGATGGTGGCCTGTTCGGTGGCCAAGATCCGCATGGTCGACGCGCTGAAAGACACCATGATCATGCTGGTGCCGATGCTGCTGGTGCTGGCGGCGATCATCGTGTGGCCTAGCATCCCGTTGTTCCTGCCGCGGCTGTTCCCGCCCGGCACGCTGTAGAAGGATCTGCATTCATGAACACCATCGGATTCATCGGCGCCTCCGGCCTCATGGGCCACGGCATGGCCAAGAACCTGCGCGCCAAGGGCCACCCGCTGGCCATCACCGCGTTTCGCAAGCGCGAGCGCGTGGCCGATCTGCTCGCGGCCGGCGCCAAGGAGCTGCCCAACCCGGCCGCGATGGCACGTGAGTGCGGCGTGGTGTTCCTGTGCGTCACCGGCTCGCCGCAGGTCGAAGAGGTCGTCGCCGGCCCGAACGGCCTGCTCGCCGGCGCGGACAAGGGTTTGATCATCGTCGACACGTCGACCAGCGAGCCCGACTCGACCGCGCGCTTGCGCGAGTTGTGTGCAGCCAAGTCCGTCAGCTTCATCGACGCCCCATTGGCGCGCACGCCGGTCGAAGCCGAGGCCGGCAAGCTCAACGTGATGGTGGGCGCCAGCGCCGAAGACTTCGCACGCATCGAGCCGCTGCTGAAGTGTTTTGCCGAGAACGTCTTCCACGTGGGCGGGCCGGGCTCCGGCCACATCATCAAGCTGCTCAACAATTTCGTCGCGCAGGCGGTGTGCAACGCCACCGCCGAAGCGTTCGCCGTCGGCCAGCGCGCCGGCGTCGACCTGAAGAAGTTCGTCGCACTGGTGTCCGCGGGATTGGTCAACTCCGGCCTGTTCCAGATCATGAGCAAGACGCTCGACGGCCAGCTCGACGGCATGAAGTTCGAGCTGAACAACGCGCGCAAGGACGTGCGCTACTACACCCACATGGCCGAGAACCTGGGCGTGCCCACCGTGATGGGCGAGGCCACGCACCAGTCGCTGGTGCTCGCCTGCGCGCTGGGCTTCGGCGACAAGCTGGTGCCCTCGTTGGTGGAAGCGCAGGAGAAGCTGGCCAACGTGAAGATCGTGCCGCGCGGATGAGCGCGTGGGATCAGCGCCTCAGTTCAACATCGACTTGAGCTGATCCTCGCGCCGGCGTTGCAGCCCGCTGTCGACCAGCAGGCGCACTCGTGCGACATCGTCCAATTCCCAGTTCAGGCAAAGCGATCCGAACTGGCTGATGGCCTCGGTGTCGGAGTGGCGGGTCGCGGCCA
>DATKJN010000800.1:0-4607 GCA_035543655.1 Burkholderiaceae bacterium
GGAGTCCCTGAGGTCCTGGGCACAGCGTTTGGGAGTGACCGTGCCCACGCTCCAACGGCTCGAAGCCGGTGACCCGTCCGTTGGCATCGGTATCGTCGCGACCGCGCTGTGGCTCATCCAGCGCGACGGCGAGCTGAGAAACCTGGCGGCGCCCGAGCACGATCAAGGCGCCATCGAACTGGACGTCCGCGAGGCCATTGAACTCGGCCGCTCACGCGCCCAATCCTCCGCAGAGACGCGCCTGCGCGCCGCACGCGCCGCCGACAAGACGAAGCACTGAGATGCGCCTGGACGACTTGTCCCTTTGGTACCTGGGTGACCCGGCCACACCACGCCATGTCGGCGCACTGAAGCTGGTCTCCGCCGGCAAGGGCGTTTCGTTGCATTACGGCAATCAGTGGCTGGCCAACGGCTTCGCGCTGAGCGAGGACCTTCCACTGGTCGATACCGAGTTCCTGCCGCCCGGCCGCATGGCCGCCGATGCGCAGCGCGCCGTCGGCGCGGTCGACGATGCTCGACCGGACCGCTGGGGCGAAAAAGTCATCCGCTTCGTCGAGAAGCCCAAACGCCTTTCGCTGATGGAGTACCTGTACTACGCCGGCGACGACCGCTTCGGCGCGCTCGGTGTGTCCACGTCGTCCACCACCTACAGCCCCAGAGCAGGCGGTCCGCTGCCGCGACTCGCGCAGGCGCAGCAACTCAGCGAGGTGGTGGCCAAGATCGAAGCCTCGGAGCCCATCAACGCCCTGGAGGCGAAGATCATTGCGGGCGGCGGCAGTCCGCTCGGCGGCGCCAAGCCCAAGGCCCTCGTCGACATCGACGGCGAGCAATGGGTCATCAAGTTCTTCAACAACGAGCCCGTCGACACGCCGCTCATCGAGCATGCAACGATGACGCTGGCCAGGCGCGCGGGCATCACCGTGGCCGAGACGCAGGTCATACCGCTCGCAGGCGCAAACGCCATCGCGGTCCGCCGCTTCGACCGCGACCAGGGGCAGCGGATCCACAGCATTTCAGCGGGCACCGCCATCCGCGCCGCCACGGCGTCGGGCGCCGAGCCCGAGATGGGCTACCCGGAACTGGCGCGAATCCTCCGGCGTGTCGGCATCACCCAAGACGACGTGAACCAGCGCGACGCGCACGAGCTCTTCCGTCGCATGGTCTTCAACATCCTGGTCGACAACACCGACGACCACGAGAAGAACCACTCCCTGCTGGTCGTGAACCCGCTCGCCAACGGCCGCCTGAAGCTGGCGCCGGCGTACGACGTGCTGCCGACGAACTCGGGGCAGGGGTACCAGGAGTTCATCTGCGGCGCTCAGGGCCACGACTCGACGCTCGACAACGCGATGTCGCAGTGCGATGCATTCGGCCTGCGGCCGGCCGAGGCCGCAGCCGACGTGGCCGCCGTCATCGAAGTCGTGAACACCTGGCAGACGCACTTCGCGCAGGCCGGTGTGACAGCGCGCGACATCTCGAACCTGGCCGAGCGCCTCGACGGCGAAGCGCTTCTGAGCCAGCGCATCGGCTTCGACCCAGCCCGGTTTCAGGCCTCACCAGCCAGGCGAAAGAGACCCGGCCCATTTCAGCGCCGCTGACGTTCACAACCGTCCGCTGTCGGCCATGGCGGACGCAGGCGAGAGAAGTCAGCGAACATTCAGTCGCGACCCACTAACATCGGTGATCCCTAGCAACCATGGTCACCGCGCATTGATTGCCCTGCGCCTGCCTCACGCCCTGCGCGGTGCCCTGAGCGTGCTCGCGCTCGTGTTGAACACCGTCATCATCACCGCGAGCCTCGTGCCGCCTGCCTTGCTCAAGCTGTTTGTGCCGGCGGCCGCGGCGCGCCGCGCGGCCGATCGGGCGCTGTCCGCACTGGCGTCGGCATGGGTGGCCATCAACAACGCGTGGATCGCCGCAGTGCGCCCCGATGCGCGTTGGGATGTGCAGGGCGTTGCCGCCTTGCATCCGCGCGGCTGGTACTTGGTGACCAGCAACCATCAAAGCTGGGTCGACATTCTGGTGTTGCAGCGCATCTTCCACGGCCGGGTTCCGTTCCTGAAGTTCTTCCTCAAGCGCGAACTGATTTGGGTGCCGGTGATCGGGCTCGCTTGGTGGGCGCTCGACTTCCCGTTCATGAGCCGCGGCAGCAGCCCCGGCGCGCGCGGTCAGGACCTGGAAGCCACGCGCCGTGCCTGCGAGAAGTTCAAGCGCATACCCACCTCGGTGATGAACTTCCTCGAAGGCACGCGCTTCACGCCGGCCAAGCACGCCGAGCAGAAGAGCCGCTACCGGCATCTGCTCAAGCCCAAGGTCGGCGGCCTCGGTATCGCGCTGGCCACCATGGGCGAGCAGTTCGAGGCCCTGCTCGACGTGACCATCGTCTATCCGCACGGCGCGCCGCGGTTCGGGGCTCTGATGTGCGGGCGCCTGGACGCGGTGATCGTGCGCGTGCAGCGGCGCGACATTCCCCCGGAGCTGCTGGGCACGACCGCGGGCGACGAGAGAGCACAGCACCGACGCCTCAGCCGCTGGGTCGAGCAGCATTGGGTCGAGAAGGACCAGCTGATCGACGATCTGCTGCGTACGGCCGAGCGCGAGCCAGACGAAGTGCGCGCCTTGGCCTGAACCTGTCGCTCTGGCGCCCGGGTTCAGCCGTCGAAACGCGAGAACACCAACGACGCATTGGTGCCGCCAAAGCCGAAGCTGTTGGACATCACCGTCGTCAGCGGCTGGTCCAGGCGCTGGCGCAGGACGGGCAGCCCGACGGCTGCCGGGTCGAGCGTCTCGATGTGGGCCGACGCCGCTGCGAAGCCGCCCTGCATCATCAGCAAGCTGTAGATCGCCTCCTGCACACCGGCCGCGCCCAGCGAGTGGCCCGACAACGACTTGGTCGAGCTGATGTGGGGCACACGCTCGCCGAACACCGTGCGCAGCGCTCCCAGCTCGGCCACGTCGCCCACCGGCGTGGAGGTGCCGTGAGCGTTGATGTAGTCCACCGGCGTGCGCACCGTCGACAGCGCCTGCTGCATGCAGCGCACCGCGCCCTCACCCGAGGGCGCGACCATGTCGTGACCATCCGACGTGGCGCCGTAGCCCACCAGTTCGGCCAGGATGGTGGCGCCGCGCGCCTGCGCGTGCTCCAACGCCTCGAGCACCAGCATGCCGCCGCCGCCGGCGATGACAAAACCGTCGCGTGCCGCATCAAATGCGCGCGAGGCCTGCTCCGGGCGGTCATTGAACGCGGTGGACATGGCACCCATCGCATCGAACAGCAGCGAAAGCTCCCAGCTCTCCTCTTCGCCACCCCCGGCAAAGACCACGTCCTGCTCGCCCCAGGCGATGAGCTGTGCGGCATGTCCGATGCAATGCGCGCTGGTGGCGCACGCCGAGCTGATGGAGTAGTTGACGCCCTTGATGCCGTAACTGGTGGCCAGACAGGCCGAGACCGTGCTGCCCATGGTGCGCGTGACCATGAAGGGGCCGACGCGCTTGATGCCCTTGGCACGCAGCGTGTCTGCCGCCCACACCTGGTTGAAGCTGGAGGCCCCGCCTGAACCCGCCACCAGTCCAGTGCGCGGGTTCGACATCTGAGCGGCCTCCAGTCCGGCCTGCTCGGCCGCCTGCTTCATCGACAACCAGGCATAGGCCGCCGCGTCACCCATGAAGCGGAGGGTGCGCCGGTCCACCACCGATTCGAGCACCAGGTCGGGCCGGCCGCTCACCTGGCAGCGCATCCCACGTTCGGCATACGTTGGGTTGAAGCGCAAGCCCGAACGCCCCTCGCGCAGGCTGAGCGCCACGTCGGCCAGGTTGTTACCCAGGCTGGAGACGATGCCCTGGCCGGTGACGACGACTCGTCGCATCTAAAAGCCCTCCGTCGAGGTGAACAGACCGACCTTCACGTCGGTGGCGGAATAGATCTCGCGGCCGTCGGCATGGACCCAGCCGTCGGCAATCCCCACGACCAGCTTGCGTTCGATCACACGCTTGATGTCCAGCCGGTAGCTGACCCGGCTGACTGAAGGCAGAACTTGGCCGGCGAACTTGATCTCGGCGGCACCCAGTGCACGTCCGCGGCCGGGGTTGCCACGCCATGCCAGCCAGAATCCCACCAGTTGCCACAGCGCATCGAGCCCGAGGCAGCCTGGCATCACCGGGTCGCTCTCGAAGTGACAGCCGAAGAACCACAGGTCGGGCCGGATGTCCAGCTCTGCGTCGATCTGGCCCTTGCCATGGACACCGCCCGTATCGTCGATGCGCACGATGCGATCGAACATCAGCATGTTGGGCAGCGGCAGGCGGGCGTTGTCGGGGCCAAAGAGTTCGCCGCGGCCGCAGGCCAGCAGTTGGTCGCGGCCGTAGGCGTGGCACCCGAGGTCGCGTTGGCTGGTGCGCAGGCTGGTGTTGGTCATTGGGTGGCAGATCTTCAATGCGATGAGGACAGCATGATGCCGCGGCTGAACATCGGCTTCCACGCTATCAGGTTTCGGTCCGGCGGCATGCGCGTGGCCGGCTCGCGAGCGGGCTCGAACCTTCAGCGTTTGCTCCTGGCCGTGACATGACCCGTCCGATCAACAGCAATTCAGATCAGATCCGATGACCCT
>DATKJN010000801.1:0-4257 GCA_035543655.1 Burkholderiaceae bacterium
GGCCAGAGCGACATCGTCCACGCCGCGCGCGTGTTTTACCGCTTGTACGGCGATGTGTTCCGCAGCCTGCCGTTGCCGAGCGCTGCACAGACTGCGCAAGCCGCGAGGGCGACGATATGAAGGCCGAGCGCGCACGCGTGCTGTACACCGGCGCCGGTGGCGGCATCGGCCGCTTGGCCGTGTCCGCGCTGCTGCAAGCAGATGCTGCTGTGATGCTGGTGGGGCGATCGGAGGCCCGCCTGAGGTCGGTGGCGCACGAACTGAGGCGCACCCACGGCGCGGCGCGCGTGGCGTGGCATGCCGCTGACCTGCTGAGCAGCGACGCCATCGCGCCGCTGGCCTCTGCCGCGACGTCGTTCGGTGCCAATGTCGTGGTGCACGGCGCCGGCGTGCCTTCATTCGGCCCCTGCGAATCGCTCGCGGCACACGATCTGCAACGCGTAGTCCACACCAACCTGCTGGCACCAATGCTGCTGACCCGGGCGCTGTTGCCGCATCTTCGCAGCCTGCCCAGCGCGCAGATCTTGTTCATCGGTTCGGTACTCGGCCGACTCGGCCTGCCGGGCTTCAGCGCCTACAGCGCAAGCAAGTTTGGACTGCGCGGGTTCGCGGAAGCGTTGCGGCGCGAACTGGGCGACAGTTCGGTGCGGGTGCAATACCTCGGGCCGCGCAGCACGCACACCCCGTTCAACGACGCAGCGGTCGAGGCCTACAACCGTGCCACCGGCACTGCGATGGACGACCCGCAGATCGTGGCCGACGCCCTGTTGCGCCTGCTGTGCGACGAAGACCGTGCCGAGCGCTTCATCGGCTGGCCCGAGAAGTTTGCCGTGCGTCTGAACGCCCTCGTGCCGAACTGGCTCGACGCCGCGTTCACGCGCCACCGCCGGAGCTTGCCGGACCCACCGAGCTGCGCTTCGCCCTCCACTCTCAACATCACGCCATGAATCCGATTCTGCATATTCATTCCAAGCTCTCGATGCGCCGCGCACTGGCGGCACTGACCACCGCATCGGTGCTCGCTGCCACTTGGCTGTCGAGCGCGCATGCCGCCAATGTCGACGGCGCCGTTACCGAATTGCAGCGCGAGTGGGAGGCGATCCGCTACCAGGTCCCGGCCCCCGAGCGTGAGAAGCGCTTCGAAGCGCTGGCCGCCAAGGCCCACGTGGTCAGCGAGTCGTTTGCCGGCCGCAGCGAGCCGCTGGTGTGGGAGGGCATCATCGTCAGCAGCTGGGCGGGCGAGAAAGGCGGGCTCGGTGCACTGGGCCTGGTCAAACAGGCCAAGTCGCTCTACGAGGCGGCGATCCAGCTCGACGGCAACGTGCTGGATGGCTCGGCCTACAGCAGTCTGGGTGTTCTCTATTACAAGGTGCCCGGCTGGCCCCTCGGTTTCGGCGACAAGGGCAAGGCGCAACAGCTGCTGCAGAAGGCGCTCACACTCAATCCGCAGGGCATCGACGCCAACTTCTTTTATGGCGAATACCTGCTCGAGACGCACCGTGCCGACGAGGCCGTGACCTACCTCGAGCGTGCCGTGCAGGCGCCGCCACGTGCAGGCCGCGCGCTGGCCGACGAGGGGCGGCGCGGCGAAGCGCGCGCGCTGCTAGTGAAGGTGCGCGGCAGCAACTAGCCGGCTCGCTGCGCGAGATCCACTGCACGCCGCTGGCCCGGCGGCGCGCCGTCGTCGCGCTGCCCGGCCAGTTGCCGCTGTTGCCGGCTGCACGCGCCCTGCTGGAAATTGTGAGTGGCGCGGGCATTTGACTGGCAGAGGGTGCAGGACCACGCCTGGCCTTCACGTCGGCAGCGTGAAACTGAAGGTGGCGCCGGCGCCTGGCTCACCATTGGCCCACACCCGGCCGCCGTGGCGCTCGATGATGCGGCGCACGATCGTCAGGCCGATGCCGGTCCCCTGGTATCTCTCACCATGCAACCGCGCGAACGGCTCGAAAAGGGCCGCACCGGCGCGCGACTCGAAGCCGACGCCGTTGTCGGCAACCGTGACGGTGACAGCGCCGTGCTCGACCTGCGCACTGATGCGCACCTGTGCGTCGGTGCGATAGGCCGTGAACTTCAGCGCGTTGCCGATCAAGTTGGTCATCACCGCCCGCAGCAGCGTCTCGTCGGCCTGGACCATGGGCAGCACGTCGACGTCGACCTTCTGCGCCCGGTCGGGCGTTGTCACCTCACCCTGCAGCATCGCAACGACATCTCGCGTCAGGCTGGTCAAGTTCACCGGCACCTTGCTCAGCGTCGCTTCGCCACTGCGCGCCAGGAGCAGTAGAGACTCCACCAGCTGGCTGGAGGCGCGAACCTGCGCACCAATCGGTGCCAGCACGCGCTGGGCGCCGGCAATGTCGCCACGCTCCAGAGCGTTGTTTGCCAACCGGACCAGCCCGCCAATGCCTCCCAACGGCCCGCGAAGATCATGCGACACATGACGGCTGAAGTTTTCGAGGCCGGCCACCATCTCGCGCAGTTCGCGTGTCCTTGTCTGAACCTTGGTCTCCAGCGAGGCATTGGCCTCGGCCAGCAACCTTTCGGCCGCTGCCCGCCGCTCCACCTCGTTGAGCAGAAGGCGACGCCGGCGCATGAGCGACACGGTGAGCAGCACCAGACCCACCGCGAGGATTGGAATTGCAGCCCAATAGCGCAAATGAGCGTTGGGCGTTTGCTGGATCGCCCCAATGATGATCAGAGCCGGCACGGTCAGCAGGCTGGCTGCGACGAAGCCGTAGCCAGCCCCCGGTTCGCGCCGCCACGCCGACAGTGCGACGCCGGTCTGCACGGCGAAGCTGACACCGGCCAGTACGTTCAGGGTGTGACCGGATACCTGCCACTGCAGCAGACTGATTCCCGCATCGAGCAACGCCACGGCCACTACCGGGACGACAACGCCCGCGATGACCAAGAGGCGTGCGCGGCCCCGCAACCCAACATAGTCGACCAAGCCAATGCCCAGGCAGACGATCCCCGCCCGGAGCACAGTGAACCAGCCATATGCGCCATCGGCCACGGCCCAGGTGGGCGCAGTGGGCAGGTGATGCTCGTTGTTGCCGATAAAGAGTGCAAACAACGCCATGGCTGCCGCAAACCAGCCGGCCCCTGGCTCGCGATCGCGCAAGTGAAGCATGGCGTACAGAGCCGTGAGGATCCACAGCAGTGCGGCGATCAGATCGGTCACCGAGTAAGGAGGTTGAATCCAGTCGGGCTGCACGGACGTTTGGACAAGGACAACGCGCAAGCATACGGGCTGGTCATACCACCAAGCCGCCGCTGCATCAGCGGCTTGCGCTGGCTCATCCTCAAGCCGCAATGAATTGCCCATCGAACGCGCCCGAAGGGGCGTTCGGCTTGTTCACCGCCCAGTACCGGCGCGTACTCACGCGCGCACGGCTCGCCGCGCCAACGCATGGCGCGAGCTTCGCCGGGGGCGTCGCCAGCCCCACTTGGAGTCCGCGACACAGGTCTTGCAGAGTTCCTAGGCCAAGTCAGTAGTTGAACCACCAAGCGATGACGTAGGGTGCAGAAAGAAATGCAAGCACAAGAGCGCCCGCCGTCACTGAAGCGCTGATCCAAAATCGCGATTCGTCGCTTCGCTCTAGGCGTTCTTCGTTCAGGTGGCGCATCTATGCATCGAGCAATCAGGGTGCGGCGCGTTCGACGCTGCAGCTGCCTGCGACTGAACCGCGCGCGACGGTCTCTTGTCTGTTCGATACCGTACAGAAACAACGCGCTCTGAGAAGCGCGCGGGATCATGTTCATCCGATCCGCGATGACGCGTCACGCAAGCCGAAACAGGACTACCCACACGCTTACCGATTCGCCTTTGACTCGGCGGTCTTCGCGGGCCACGACACCCGGGCGGCGAACGCTTCGACCATGCGTTGCCAATCCGCCGAGGAACACGAGCGTCTGGGTGTCTTTGTACACGAGCTTCGGAATCATCTCACCACTGCGGTGCTGTCGTTTCGCGCGCTTGAGTCGGGACACTCCCGATTGGTGGATCCACCGGAAGCGTCCTGAAGCGCAGCCTAGCTTCGCTGACAGCGCTGCTGACCCAAGCGCTGACGGAGGTGCGGTTGGCGGTAGGCACGCCGGTGCGGACCGAAGCGTTCTCCCAGTGACGCGGCGCATAGGAGTGGCAAGGCCACCAAGGCATCACGTCGCGTGCTCATGGAGCACCTCCTCAAACAGGAACATCAGTGCTGTGAGGGTAGTGGTATGTCGTCGCCACCGCCATCAGAATCGGTGTAGATG
>DATKJN010000802.1:0-2326 GCA_035543655.1 Burkholderiaceae bacterium
CCCGCCGCTTCGCCGCCCCACAACGTGAAATGGGCCTGCGGGATCGGCGGCAGCAGCATCGCCACGCGCGCGTCCGCGCCATCGGACAGCCGGGCGAACAGATTGGCCGCGCGCCGCACGTCGGCGATGAAACGCGCGTAGGTCCACACCTGGGCCGGCAGCGCGAGATCGGGCGCAGCGATGTAGGCGAGGGCGTTGCGCTCCCCATGGCGCAACGCCACGCGCTCGAGCGCGTCGATCACGCTGTGCGCGGCAATGAAGTCGTCGTAGGGCTTCGCCGTGATCGCGGCCACGTCGGCGGCACCGGTGATGCGGCAAGGTGTCATCAACCCATCATCGACGAGGCCGATGCGCGCTGCAACGAGTTGTTCCCGCAGGCTCGAACGACAGCGGTTATCCTGTGCCCCATGGCTCTCGGGGCCGTTTTGTTGGAGCTGTACCCATGGTTCTCGCGCCGATCCGTTTGGCCTCGTTGGCCGCGTTGGGCATCACGATGGCCGCACCTGGCTGGGCCGACAGTTTTGCGTCGTCGGCATCGAGCGCGGGCTCGGCCTCGTTGGGCAGCATCTCCGGTTCGATCGGCGATTCGAGCCGCGCCTCGTCGCCCGACAACCGCACCGCCGACGGCGATTACCGCGTGATCGACGTGGCCGAGGTGAACGCCAAGCCCGGCATGCTGCAGTTGACCTTGCAGGCGACGCAGGGCGAGGCGCACGAGTTCACGCTCAAGCTGCCGCGCGAAGCGCTCGGCCAACGTGCCATCGCGGTGGGCGACGTGGTGCATGCGCGCAATCGCCCGTATGGCCTGGAGTTCGCGCGCACCAATGCCGCGCGAGCACGCGAGGCGTTCTTCCTGGTGCTGGCCGACGATTGGCACAAGGAACTCGATTCGCGCCCCGTGGCGCTTTGACGCGCGCCGGGCTGCTGGCGGCGGCGCTGTGTGTTGGCGCTGCCAGCGTGCACGCTGCATCGCAGCACTTCTGCGACCGGTCGTCGCCGCTGACGGCACAGCAGCAGGACCGCTTGCTGCAAGTGGCGGCGCTGGTGCGGCGCGAGCTCGAAGCCGCCGGCGCCGACGTCGCGCTGATCTCGCGCTCGGGGCTGAACCTGCAGCGGTTCGGCGTCCGTTACTCGCATGCCGGCTTGAGCTTGAAGGACAACGACACGCCGTGGTCGGTGCGCCAGCTCTACTACGCATGCGACGAACGCCGGCCGCGCTTGTACGACCAGGGCTTGTCGGGATTCCTGTTCGGCACCGACGACCCCGAGGTGGGCTACGTGTCGATCGTCTGGATGCCCAAGGCCCAGGCCATTGAGATCGAACGCGCCGCACAGGACAAGGCGCGCGCACTGCGCTTGATCTCGCCGCACTACAGCGCCAACGCTTACCCGTTCAGCCTGCGCTACCAGAACTGCAACCAGTGGGTGGCCGAGATGCTGGCCACCGGGTGGGGTGCGCTGGCCGATGGCGCCGATCTGCGAGCGCGCGCGCAGGCCTGGCTCGCAGGGCACGGCTATGCACCGCCGGCGGTGGCCGTGCCCTCGCATGCCGTCATGTTCGCCGGCGCCTTCGTGCCTTGGATCCACTACGACGATCACCCGGCCGACGACCGCTTCGCGTTGCGCTTTCGCACCAGCCTGCCGCAGTCGCTGGAGGACTTCGTGCGCGAGCGCGCGCCGGGCGCGCGCCGCGTCGAGCTGTGCCACGATTCGAAGCAGGTGGTGATCCACCAGGGTTGGGACGCGGTGCCCGAAGGCTGCAAGCCGCAGAACGGCGACCGCGTGGTCGCACTGGATTGACGATGGCAACGAAACCGACTGCGTTCGAACTGCACGTGCCCGAGGCGGCGATCGGCGATCTGCGCCAGCGCCTGGCGCGCACGCGCTGGCCCGACCAGGCGCCCGGTGCGCCGTGGGCCCATGGCACCGATGTGGCCTATCTGCAATCGCTGGTGGCGTACTGGGGCGGCGCGTTCGATTGGCGGCAGCAGGAGGCGCGGCTCAACGCGTGGCCGCAATTCAAGGTGGCGCTGCACGGCATCGACCTGCACTACCTGCACGTGCCGGGCAAGGGTCCGAACCCGTGTCCGCTGCTGCTGTCGCACGGCTGGCCCGGTTCGGTGTTCGAGTTCCTGCAGATCATTCCGCGCCTCACCGACCCCGTGCGTTTCGGCGGCGATGCGGCCGATGCGTTCACCGTGGTCGCGCCGTCGCTGCCGGGCTACGGCCTGTCGTTCGCGCCGGGACAACCGCGCTTCGGCGTCGAGCAGATCGCCGACTGCTTCGCCGAGCTGATGACCGGTGTGCTTGGCCATCCGCGCTTCGC
>DATKJN010000803.1:0-2819 GCA_035543655.1 Burkholderiaceae bacterium
CGCAACGCTCGGGGCCGGCCGCCAAAGGGATGCAAGCAGCCAAGGAGGGCGCATGAAGCGCGTCGTTGGGATCATCGCGTTGGGTCTGTGCACGGCCGGTGCGTTCGCCAAGCTGCCGCCGCTGTCGGACGATGCCAAGGCCAAGGCAGCCGAAGCCGCGGCAAAGACCGCGTACGCCGACAAGGTCGGCGCGTACAAGCTGTGCCAGTCAATGGACAAGGTGGCGGCGGTCTACCTGGCGGACGCCAAGAAGGCCGGCAAGGACCTGAAGCCCGTCGCGACGCCAGCCTGCGCCGATCCGGGCCCGTTTGCTTACACGCCTGCGTCGCAAAAGCCGCTGGAGGCCGCCGGTGCGCATTCACCCCCCGGCAATGCGGTCTCGCCGCCGAGCACGAAAGTGCCCGCAAAAGAAGCACAAGGGCCGTCCAAGAAGCCCTGAACGCCATTCAGGCCCCCGCGGTAAGCTTGCTGCCAGCTCAGCAAGCGTCTTGACATGCCTGCATCGACCCGCCCGCCATCGCCGCGCCTGCCGCTGCTGACCCGCACCGGTAGCACGCCCACGCGTGAGATCGAGGTGCTCGACGAGTACGGCGAGCGCCGCTCGATCCACATTCCCGATGAGCGGCCGCTCACACTCTATGTCGACAAGCGCGAGCTGGTCACGTTGATGACGCTGGGTGCCGAGCCCGAACTGCTCGCGCTGGGCTACCTGCGCAACCAGCGGCTGGTGAACAGTGTCGACGAGGTGTTGTCGATCACCGCGGATTGGGATGTCAACGCCGTGGCGGTGCGCACGCGCGCCGGCGTGGAAGACTTCGAGCGCAAGACCGCGTCGCGCGTGGTCACCACCGGCTGCGGCCAGGGCACGGTGTTCGGCGACATGATGGACGGCCTGCAGTCGGTGCAATTGCCCGATGCCGCGAGTGCGCGCATCAGCCAGACGCTGCTGCGCAACATCCTCGAGGTGATGCGCCAGCAGGACAGCATCCACCGCAAGGCCGGCTCGGTGCACGGCTGCGCGCTGTTCCGCGGCACCGAGAAGCTGATGTTCGTCGAGGACGTGGGCCGCCACAACGCGATCGACACCATCGCCGGCTGGATGTGGATGCACGGCGTGCACGGCGCCGACAAGGTGTTCTACACGACCGGCCGCCTGACCAGCGAGATGGTGATGAAGTCGGCGCAGATCGGCGTGCCGATCATCGTCAGCCGCAACGGCGTGACCGCGATGGGCCACGAGATGGCCACGCGACTGGGCATGACGCTGTTCGGCCGCTCGTCGAACCGCCACTTCATCTGCTACACCGGCTTCGAGCGCTTCGATTCCGAGCCCGAGCCGCAGCGCGCGCCGGTGCGCGTGGTGTCGGGCTAGCCTCGCGCCGCGCGGCCGCCAGGCTGCTTCGGGGGTGTCACGCCTTGCAGCTGCGCCACTGCTTGCTGTAGCTCGCCGCCGGCTGCACCAGCGTGGTGGCGCCGCTCGGCCTGCGCAGGCTGCTGCCCGTCTCGAGCTCGAGCTTCATCGCGTACTTGTCGAAGAACGCATCGAACATCTCGCCGCCCCGCGTGCCCACGGCGTACAGCTGGTCGCTGCCAGCGTCCCATTCCAACAGCACCGCGGCCAGCGGTTGCGGCGCCGGACCATCGATCACGCGCGCGCCCTGCAACGGGTCGTAGCGGGAGTTGTCGCCGCAGCAGTGGATCACGTGTTCCGGCTCGCCGCGCCCGCCGCTGCGCAGGCCGATGAAGCTGATCGCTGCCGTGGGGTACATCAGCTGGTGCGCACAGATCGCCGAGAACGCGACGATCGATTTGTTCGGGCCCACGCCGGCCGGTGTCGCATAACGCTGCTTGTCCGCAGTGACCAGCTCGATCGGCTTGACCTCGCGCTCGAACGCGAGCAGGAACACCGGCGACACCGTGTACGGGTAGTTGAAGAGAAACGCCTGGCCCTGTTTGAGTTGGCGCGCCAGCCACGGGCTGCCGCGTGAGTCGACCAGCAGAGAACGCGGGTGGCGCTGCACCTCACCGGCCGCCACCACCGGCAGCACGCTGGAGGCGACCCAGGCGCCGGCGACGCAGGCGGCCTGGCGCATCAAGTCACGGCGGTGCGCGGCGTTGGGCTTCGGGTGCACACGCGAGACGCTACACGAGCTGCGAAGTCCGAGCAATCGCAAGGTGGCCCGCGGCAACGACCGTTGAACTGATCCGACCGTGACATCACGCGTGCTAGCATTTGCGCGCAGACCCTCACAGCCAACTGGATGGAGCCATAGCCGTGCGACTGGCCCAGTACGTCAAGTTTCGGGAGGAGAAGTTCGGTGGCGTGCTGTTCGAGACGCGATCGGAAAAGGTCTTCACCCTCAATCCCACGGCGACCGCCGTGGTGCGCGAGATCGCCAGCGGCGACGAGGCGACCATCGTGTCGCGCCTGAAGGATCGTTTCCTCGATCAGGGCGGTGCGATCGAGCGCGAAGTCTCGACCTTCCTCGCCGAGTTGCGTCAGCGCGGTCTGATCGAAGGGTGATGGCGTGAGCGCAGCGGTCGCTGCCGAGGCGCAGGATCTCGCGGCGCCGCTGTACGTCGCCTGGCAGATCACCAACGAGTGCAATCTTGCCTGTCTGCACTGCATCGAGGAAAGCGGGCCCGGCAAGGCGTTCGCCGACGAGCTCGATCGCGAGCAGGTCTTCGCCGTGCTCGACCAGCTGCTCGATCGCGAGGTCCCGTACCTGTCGTTCTCCGGCGGCGAGCCCATGCTCCACCCGCACTTCTTCGCCATGGTCGAGCGTGCCTGCCAGCGCGGTGCACAGCTCAAGATCGAG